>RFUP01000231.1 GCA_009922885.1 Paracoccaceae bacterium | reverse complement strand
GCTCATGCAGATGTGCCTTGCCACGTCACTGGCCACGATCATCGTGACCTCGGTGCGGTCTGTCCTCGCCCATAACAAGAAGGGCGCGGTGGACTGGGATATCCTCAAAGGCTGGGCCATCGGCATCGCCGCGGGCGCGATTGTTGGGGTGACGGTCGCCTCGTCGCTGCGCTCGACCGCCTTGCAGGCGATCTTCGGGTGCTTGGGGTTGGTGATCGGCTTCTACCTCGGGCTCGGGAAGTCGGAATGGCGGATTTCGGACAAGATGCCGACGGGGCTGACGCGGGTGATCCTGTCGCCGCTTCTTGGCTTCATGTCGGTCTTGATGGGGATCGGCGGCGGCAGCTTCGGCGTGCCGCTGATGAGCCTTTACAACACGCCCATTCACCGCGCGGTGGCGACGGCTTCGGGCTTTGGTGTGCTGATCGCGGTGCCTTCGGTGCTGGGATTCCTGACGCTCGATATCGAGGGTGCGCCGCCCTATACGGTGGGGGCGGTGAACCTTGTGGCCTTCGGGGTGATCGTGGCGATGACGCTGATCACCACGCCATACGGGGTGAAGTTGGCACATGCGATGGACCCGAAGCCATTGAAGCGGGTCTTCGCGGTGTTCCTGACCATTGTGGCGATCAATATGCTGCGGAAGGCCTTGGGCTTCTGATCTGATTATTGCCAGTTGCGCGACGGAAATCCACTATTGAGGCGACTGTTTCTGATCGGGAAACGGTCGCCTTTTATGTTCTTGACTTGGCTCTCTAAACTAAGGTTCCTGATCCTATCCTTTGGGGTTGGATTGTCTGGGGTCTGTCATGTTTGGTCTGGTTGCTCTGCTCGCTTTGCTGGGCGTGGGGATGATCGCGAGTTTCGCGGGCAGCCTTGCGGATCGGCTGGCGGAAGAGGCCGGGACGGAGATCGACGGCACCGAGGGCGATGACACGATCACCGGCAGTGACGGGCGGGAGTTCATCGAGGGGTTTGCAGGCAACGATGTGATTTCGGGCCTCGGCGGGGAAGACCTGCTGGTGGGCGGCGAGGGCAATGATTTCATCACGGGTGGCAGCGGGGCCGATCGCCTGTGGGGCGAGGCGGGTGATGACACGCTGCGCGGCAATGACGGCAACGATTTTCTCGATGGCGGGCAGGGGAACGACAAGCTGTCGGGCTTTCAGGGCGATGACACTCTGGAAGGCGAGAACGGGTTCGACACGATTGACGGTGGCACCGGGAATGACCTGCTGATCGGGGGCAACAATGCCGATGAAATGATCGGCGGGCCCGGCAACGATACGGTTGTAGGCGGAACGGGTGACGACACGCTGACGGGCGATGATGGCGACGATTTGGTGCAGGGGGATGCGGGGCGCGATCTCTTGCAGGGCGGAGAGGGCAACGACACGCTCTTTGGCTATTACGATGGCACGATCAACGAGTTGTTCGAGACGGCGGATATTCTCGATGCGGATACGCTGGAAGGTGGCGCGGGGGATGACCTGTTCATTCTGGGCTCGGGTGATACGGCTGTGGGCGGGGATGGGGCGGATGTGTTCTCGGCAGGGGTCTGGATCGATCCGGCCAATCCGCCTGTGGTGTCGGATTTCGTGACCGGGGAGGACAGCGTGGCGCTGATCTATCCGCCGGGGTTCGGGGATATTGCGATCACGGTCGAGGCGGGGGCTGCTGCGGGTGAGCAGGTGGTTTCGGTCAATGGGCAGGCAGCGGTGATCGTGAGGGTTGCGAGCGGCGCGGGGATCACATCGGGGGATGTGGTGCTCGTGGCGTCCGAGAATTTTGCTTAGGGGGATAGAATGTTCTTGTTGTTCGTATTGCCTGCGCTGGCGGGTGTGGCTTTGCTGGGCACGGTGTTTGACTGGTTCGATTTCGGCTCTGATGACGGGCCGGAGGGAGTGGAGCTGACCGGAACCGAGGGGGCGGATAGCCTTGCGGGAATGGACGGGCCGGACATGATTTCGGGCCTCAGTGGCGCGGATTATCTGGAAGGTATGGCGGGCAACGATACGGTTCTGGGGGGCGCGGGCGATGACACAATCGCGGGCCAGAACGGCAATGACAGCCTGAACGGCCAGGACGGGAATGACGTGATCTGGGCCGGTGCAGGCAACGATCTGCTTGAGGGGGGGGACGGCAATGACAGCCTCTCGGGCCTCAAGGGTGATGATACGCTGGCCGGACAGTCGGGCGATGACCGTTTGAATGGCGGTGTGGGGGACGATGACATCTACGGCGGGACCGGAGATGACACGGTGTTTGGCGGCGACGGTTACGACGTTATCGATGGCTGGGAGGGCGCGGACTCGTTGGTCGGTGGTGCGGGCACCGACTTCATTCTTGGGGGCGCGGGCGCAGATACGTTGGAAGGTGGGCTTGGGGACGATACGCTGATCGGGGAAGAGGGCGCGGATCTCATTGATGGCGGCGACGGCAACAACATCCTCGACGGTTATTACGATGGTACGGACGACGACCTTTATGCGGCGCGCGATCTTCTCGATCCGGATGTTTTGCAGGCCGAGGGTGGCAACAACCTCTATATTCTGGGCTCAGGCGACACGGCCGCGCTGGGGACGGGCGAAGATACAGTTGTGACGGGGACTTGGGTGGATCCGGAGAACACTCCCGTGGTGCAGGGCTTCGATACGCGCTTCGACGAATTGTTGATCTATTACCCCGAGGGCTACACAGGCGCGCTGGAGATTACCTTCCAGGACCAGCCGGATGTGCGCATCCAGACAGTGCTTCTGGACGGGGTGAAAGTGGCCACGGTGGATTATGGCTCTGGCTCTCCAGTGACTGTGGATACGGTGAGCCTTTTCGCTTCTCCCGATTTCGCCTGATCTGACGCTGCAGGGCCGATGCAGACATCGGCCGAGGCCTTTGAGGTGTTTTCATGAATGCGGGCAACAGTGCGTTGCCCGCATATCTTTTTCGCGATGGTAAAATGAGCGGAGGCGGTGACGTTAGACTGGTTGGACGCGTGGTGTGTCAGTCGCGCCGGTGGGGACTCCGAACCGACTGAGAGACGGGCGGCTCTTTTTGCTGCTCATAAGGACATGTTTGCAACACACCACTTTTGGGGGGCTGGTTCGCTTTCGGCCCGTCTTGATTGTGCCGATTGGCTCGGTTGCGAAGGAGGCCGTAATGCTTGCACTTTTGATCATTCCCTCCCTCATCGGGGTTAGCCTGATGGGGTCGTTCCTTGGCATTCTCGATTTCCCGATGCTTGGATTGCGCGGAGGTTCCGGCGATGACGAGCTGGACGACGTGACGGAGACGGAGAAGGAGGAAAGGCCTGATCTTTTGGACGAGATCGACCCCTTAGATCAGGGCGACGAGACGGACAGCGAAGACGGCAGCGATGGCAAAGAGGTTGCGGGCGAAGGAGAGGAAACCATTGTCGAGGTCGCGGCACCGCTGGTGCTGCAGGGCGGTGACGAGAGCGAGACGATCGACGGTGATACCGGGGCCGATACGCTGCGCGGTGGCAATGGCGACGACACGCTGAACGGTTCTTACGGGGCTGACATGCTGGTCGGGCAGAGCGGCAATGACGCGCTTTACGGGCATCAGGATGCGGATGTGATCTGGGCGGGCTGGGGCGATGATTTCGCCGATGGTGGCGCAGGGGATGACAGCATTTCCGGCATGACGGGTAACGACACGCTCTGGGGGGAGAGGGGAATGACTCTATACACGGCGGTGCGGGCGACGATGTGTTGGAAGGCGATGCGGGCGCGGATTCGGTGTTCGGTGGCGAGGGCAATGACCTTGTGAACGGTGGCGAAGGCGCTGACTGGCTGATGGGCGGCACCGAGAATGACACGATCACAGGGGGTGAAGGGGCGGATTCCCTTTTCGGTGATGCCGGGCATGACGTGCTTTCCGGAACGCTGGCGGTGACGGTGGAGGCTTTTGCGAGGGACACCGATCCTACGGCTGACAAGATGCATGGCGGCGCGGGCAACGATACCTTCTTCGTCAATGCGGGCGACATTGCTTGCGGCGATTACGACGCGGATACGTTCAATGTGCTGGTGCGCGACGATGGCGCGGCGGTGTCTTTCCTCATCGATTTCGATCCGGCGGAGGATGCCGTCGTGGCGGTGTTGCCCAAGGGCTATGCGGGCGCGGGCGAAGTGACGATCGAGGAGATCGCCACGGGGATCGACGGGGCCGGTTTGGTGGTTGTCGTGGATGGCAATCCAGTGACAGCCTTGCCCTTGGGCGTGGTGGTGTCGGCGGATCAGGTGACATTGTTGCAGGCCTGAGGCGCTTGAATTCGGGCGCTTTGCTGGGCAGTCTCCGCGCGAGGGCGGGGGCTGGGCGATGACAGT
>RFUP01000024.1 GCA_009922885.1 Paracoccaceae bacterium | reverse complement strand
AGGCTTCCGCCTTGCCCACGGCATCCGGCACCGTCGGGCCGGATGCCACCTGCGCCGGATCATCCCCCGGCACGTCCGAGACGATCAGGGACACCACCCGCGCCGGATGCGCAGCCAAGGCCAAGCGGCCGCCCTTGATCCGGCTCACCTGTTTGCGGATCGCGTTCATCACGCCAATCGGGGCACCGGAAGCCAAAAGCGCTTTGTTGAGCGCCACCTCATCCTCGAAAGAAAGCCCTTCGGCGGGGGCGGGCAGCAAAGCCGATCCACCGCCGCACACCAGTGCAATCACCAGATCATCTGCCGTTAGGCCTTCCAGCGCCGCAAAAAGCGCCTCCGAGGCGGCCAAGCCTGCCGCATCCGGGACGGGGTGGGCAGCTTCCATAACGCGGAGGAACTGCGTTTCGCAGGCATAGCCGTAGCGCGTGACCACGACGCCTTCGCACGGCCCCCAGAGCCGCTCGAACGCCGCCGCCATCTGCGCCGCCCCTTTGCCCGCTCCGATCACCACGGTGCGCCCTTTGGGACGTTCGGGCAGATGCGGGGCTAAAGCCTTTTCCGGCTCTGCCGCCGCCACAGCCGCCTCGAACATTGCCACCAGAAGATCCCGATCCCGCGCGTCCATTTTCCCTCCGCAAAACGAAAGAGGGGGCCGAAGCCCCCTCGGTCGCGCCAACCTTAGCCGCGCCCTTTCCAAGGCACCAGCCAGCGTTCGGCCATGCGGAAGAGAATGTCGATCCCGTAGCCGATAAGGCCAATGAGGATGATCCCCATGATCACGATATCCGTGAGCTGGAAACGGGAGGCGACCATGATCATCATGCCCACGCCCTTTTCCGCCGCCACGAGTTCTGCGGCCACCACCGTGCCCCAGCACACGCCCATCGCCACGCGCGCTCCGGTGAAGATATCGGGCAGCGAGTTGGGGATGATCACGTGGCGCATCAACTGCCACTTCGATGCGCCCAGCGAGTAGGCCGCGTGCACCTTGGAAATCCGCACACCGGACACGCCAGATCGCGCCGCAATCGCCATGATCCAGAGGGCCGCGAGGAAGAGAAGGATGATCTTTCCGCTCTCACCGATCCCCGCCCAGATGATCACCAATGGGATCAGGGCCAGAGGCGGCACAGGGCGCATGAATTCGACGATCGGATCGAACCAGCCCCGGAACCAGTCGGAAAGGCCCATCGCATAGCCCAGTGGAATGCCAACCAGCGCGCCAAGCACAAAGCCCATCACCACGCGATAGAGCGAGAAACCCAAATGTTCCCAGAGCGTGAAGTTCTGGTAGCCTTCGCGCGCGATTTCCCCAACCCGCGCCACAACGGCTTCAGGCGGCGGAAGCCAGATCGCTTCCATCTGCATACCCTTGGCAGGTGCGAAATTGAGCGTGCCTTTCTCAGTCATGGTGACAGTGCCATTGGGCACATCCACCGTCACGCCGGGGCTGATCGGTTGGCCTTCCACAGCCACAACCTTCGCCCCATCCTTGCGCTTCGCCTCGTCGTTGCCGTCCCAGATCAGAAGCTTGGAGCGCATCGCGCCAACACTCATGGCGTCGTTCTTGGCAAAGCCATCGCCCGGCTCGGCCACGGGTTCTTCCACGCTCTCGCCCACGCGGAACACGCGGACCTGAACAGAGGCATCATCCTTGGCCCCTGCCCCATCTTCGACGGTATAGGTGAAGGACGTATCGCCAAGGAATGGCCCCGGCACATGGACAGGCATCCATTTCGATCCGGTGAACGCACCCCAGATCAGGAAGATAGTGAGGATCGAGACCACGCTCGCCACCCGATCCGGGCGCACGGCGCTTTCATCGCCGAAAGTCACGGTTTTCAGCGAGGTGAAATCGTGCTTCTCGAACATCTTCTTCATGCCGACGCGGACAATGAAGAACGAGGCAACGAAGATAATGACGTAGACGGAAATCGGGATCATGCTTCGGCTCCTTCGCTGCGGCCCATGATCTCTTCTTCCATGTCCCAGATCATGCCGAGGATCTCCTCGCGCTTCTGCGCGAACTCGGGTTCTTTCTTCACGCTCCGCAAATCGAGGGTCACGCCCATATCGGCGAAGGGCAGGCGGTATTCCTTGTGGATACGGCCGGGGCGCGGGGCCATGACGAGCAGCCGTTCCCCCAAGAGAAGCGCTTCTTCCACCGAGTGGGTGATGAGAATGATCGTCTTGCCGGTTTCCTTCCAGAGCTTCAGCACCAGCCCCTGCATCTTCTCGCGGGTGAGCGCATCGAGCGCCCCTAGGGGTTCGTCCATCAGGATCACATCGGGATCATTGGCGAGGCAGCGGGCCAAGGCCACGCGCTGCTGCATGCCGCCCGACAATTCGTAAACTGCCTTTTCCTTGAAGTCCTTAAGGCCCACCACATCGAGAAGGTGGTCCACGGTGCCTTTCCACTCCGCCTCGCGCTGGCCTTTCATGCGCGGGCCGAAGCTGACGTTATCGCGCACGCTCATCCATTCGAACAAGGCGCCCTGCTGGAACACCATGCCGCGTTCCCGCGCAGGCCCCGTCACACGTTTGCCGTTCAGGCGGATCTGCCCCTCGGTGGGTGCCAGAAATCCTGCCACAATATTCAAAAGCGTTGTCTTGCCGCAGCCCGACGGCCCCAGCACGCTCAACAACTCGCCTGATTTCAACGTCAGGCTCACGTCTTTCAACGCCTGTACGGACGTGCCGTTCGGCAAATCGAAGCGCATTGAAACACGATCTATCTCAAGGAAAGCCATACCCGCCCCTTAATCGGAGGCGCTCCGGCCCCCTTCTTCGTAGTCTGATGGAAAACTGAAAAGGCGGGCCACGCGTGCGCGGCCCGCCCTGTCAGGCTTAGTTGCCGAGCGCTTTCAGCGGGCCGACGTTTACAGCCGCATCATAGCTGTCGAGCTTCGAGGGGATCGAGCCCGCATCGACGAAGACCTGCGCCACGCCCTGCATGAACGCCTGCGCGCCGCCACCGAGCCACTTCGGGCCGAGCTGGTCGGCAACCGACGGGAAGATGAAGGTCGCCATGGTGTCGGCGGTGCCCTGCTCGTCCATACCTGCGTCCTTCGCGATCACCGGGATCATCGCCTTGGCCGCATCGCCACCCGCATTCCAAACGGCGTTGGCATCTGCCGTCACCTTGAGGAACTTGGCGACCAGATCGGGGTTCTCGGCCACGAACGCCGCCGGAGCGGAAGTCACGTCGAACACGAGAATACCGAGTTCTTCTTTCTCGGCGCCGGTCAGAAGCACGTTACCATGCTCTTTTGCACGGCGGAGCGAACCGCCCCAGCCGCAGAACATATCCACTGCGCCCTGAGCGATTGCTGCTGCGCCATCTGGCGGTGCCATGTTCACAACTTCAAGCGAACCGAGATCCACACCGAAGTGCGACATCTGCTTCAGGAAGCCGTAATGCGCGGCGGTGCCGAGCGGCACAGCCACTTTCTTGCCTGCGAGTTCGGCGGCGTTATCCTTGGTGATTTCGAGGCCAGACGCCACGACGCAGTTGTCGTTATCCGAGTAGGACACGGCCACGTCGATGATCTGGAGATCCTGGCCTGCCGACGTCGCCACCACGAAGGGCGGAACGCCTTGGCTGACCGAGATATGCACGTCACCCGACGCCATCGCGGCCGACATCGCCGTTCCGGTGTCGAAGGCACGCCAGTTCACCTTCACGCCCATCTCGGCATCATAGGTGCCGTTGACCTTGGCAAATTCGAAGGGCATCGGCCATTCGAGGAAGTAACCCACGGTGATCTCGTCGAGCGCCATGGCAGAAGTGCCGCTCAGCATCGCAACAGCGGCGGCAGCGGACATCAGTTTCGTGCGGATCTTCATTCTATCGTCGACGAACGGCCTCTTGCCGTTCCGTCACCCACCATTCCGAATGCAAATGCCGATTCCGTTCAATGTTTTTCTCGCACCTCTTGCAGCTTTTTGCGGAAGACCGCCAACCATTTCAGCAATCCCGAATTCAATTTTTCCATATTTTAAAGGCATTTGAAGGGTGCTGCGCAAATCTCACCGATTGGCCATTTCACAAACTGGCCTTATATCACCCATCTGAGTGGCCCTATTTCCGAACGGGTTTCAGCATGAAATAGTGGCAGTAATCCCCCCGTGTCGCTCGGGGTGTCATTCCATTCAGCAAAGCGGAGAGCCCCCATGATGGACGGCAAGTTCGACAATGATATTCAAGCCGTCGTGGACGCGGACCGCGCCCATGTCTGGCACCACCTGAGCCAGCACAAGCCCTACGAAACCTCTGATCCCCGTATCATCGTGGAAGGCAAGGGGATGCGCGTTTGGGACCAGAAGGGCAAAGAGCACCTCGACGCGGTTTCGGGTGGCGTCTGGACCGTGAACGTGGGCTATGGCCGCGAAAGCATCGCCAATGCCGTGCGCGACCAGATCCTCAAGCTCTGCTACTTCGCAGGCTCCGCAGGCTCGATCCCCGGCGCGATCTTCTCGGAAAAGCTCCTTGAAAAGATGCCCGGCCTCTCGCGCGTGTACTATTGCAACTCCGGCTCGGAAGCGAACGAGAAGGCATTCAAGATGATCCGCCAGATCGCGCACAAGCGCTACGGGCGGTCAGGACGAGCGCAACGCCCAGTATGGGCCGTTCGCACCTGGCTTCGTGCGCGTGCCGCATTGCCTCGAATACCGCGCCTACCAGCAGGAAGGTGCCGACCTTGAGAACTACGGTGAATGGGCGGCAGACCAGATCGAGAAGGTCATCCTTGCGGAAGGCCCCGATACCGTGGGCGGCCTCTGCCTCGAACCCGTGACCGCAGGCGGCGGCGTGATCGTTCCGCCGAAAGGCTACTGGGAGCGCGTGCAGGAAATCTGCAAGAAATACGATATCCTTCTGCACATCGACGAAGTGGTTTGCGGCGTGGGCCGCACCGGCACCTGGTTCGGCTACCAGCATTACGGCATCAAGCCCGACATGGTGACCATGGCGAAGGGCGTGGCCTCGGGCTATGCCGCCATCGCCTGCCTCGTGACCACCGAAGAGGTGTTCAACATGTTCAAGGATAACGCGGCAGACCCGATGAACTACTTCCGCGACATCTCCACGTTCGGCGGCTGCACGGCAGGCCCCGCAGCGGCCATCGAGAACATGCGCATCATCGAGGACGAAGACCTGCTCGGTAACACCGCGAAGATGGGCGACTACATGCTCGACCAGCTGAACGCGCTTTCGGAAAAGCACGCCGTGATCGGCCAGGCGCGCGGCAAGGGCCTCTTCCTCGGCGCGGAACTGGTGAAAGACCGCACCACCCGCGAACCGATGGACGAAGCCAAGGTGCAAGCCGTGGTGCGCGACTGCATGGAGCAAGGCGTGATCATCGGCGCGACCAACCGTTCGCTGCCGGGTCTGAACAACACGCTCTGCTTCTCGCCCGCACTTATCGCCACCAAGGACGACATCAACCAGATCGTCTCGGCGGTGGATGGCGCATTGGGCCGGGTGTTCGGTTAAGATCGAGAAAGCGAGGGGCGCTGCCCTAGTCGATCCCGGAGGGATCAGTAGTAGAAAGTGAGGGGCGCTGCCCCTCACACTCCCCGGGATATTTTGAAAGAGAAAGAGGGGCTGCGGCCCCTTTTTTGTATCCATGCGCAGGGCGGAAGGCCTTGCACCCGATATGATGCACACTTACCATTCTCACGGGAGAGAGGGAGAGTGCCATGGTGTTGGATGTGTCGCGGTTTGATCTGAATGCGATCGGCGCGGATTTTATCGAGAACCCGCATCCGGTTTTGCATGCGTTGCGCGCGCAATCGCCGGTGCACCGCAATAGCGACGGGTCGGTTTACCTGACGCGCTATGCGGATGTGGTGAAGGTGTATCAGAGCCGGGATATGCTTTCGGACAAGACCGTGGAATTCGGCAAGAAATTCGGCCAATGCCCGCTTTACAAGCATCATACGACCTCTTTGATCTTCAATGATCCGCCCTATCACACCGTGGTGCGGAAGCTGATTTCGGGCGCTTTCACGCCGCGCAAGCTGGCGGAATTTGAACCGTTGATCGACGGGATCGTGGATCGGCTGCTGGATCGGGTGGAGGAGATGGGGCAACTCGATCTGATTAACGATTTTGCCAAGGTTCTGCCGACGGAAATCATCTCGTTCATGCTGGGCATTCCCGAAGAGTACCGGGCGCGGCTGCGGGATTATTCCATCGCGATTCTGGGCGCGCTCGATCCGGTGGTGCCGAAAGAGCGGCTGGAGGCGGGCAATCGGGCGGTGGAGGAGTTTTCCGAAATCCTCGACGATCTGATCACGCATCGGCGCGCCAATCCGGACGGCGCAGCGCAGGGTGAGGTGTTGGAAGCGCTGATTTTCGGTGAGCATGAAGGGCGGCGTTTGACGCAGGAGGAGTTGATCCAGAACTGCATCTTCCTTCTGAACGCGGGCCATGAGACCACCACCTCGATGGTGGGGAATTCGCTGGGGTTGTTGCTCGATCATCCGGGGGAACATCGCCGTCTTCTGGCCGATCCAACGCTGATCGGCTCTGCCGTGGAGGAGTTCTTGCGGGTGGAGAGCCCCTTGCAGATCGGCAACCGTTTGGCTGGTGAGGATATCGAGCTGGAAGATTGCGTGCTGCCCAAGGGCACCTACATCCACACTTCGATTGCGGGCGCGAACCGTGATCCGGCGCAGTTCCCCGAGCCTGACCGCTTCGACATCACGCGCAAGCCGAACCGCCAGATCGCCTTCATCACCGGCATTCATGTGTGTTTGGGTGCGACGCTTGCGCGGGTGGAGGGAAAGATCGCGATTGGAAAATTTGTCGAGCGTTTCCCGAAGCTTGCCCAGACAGGGCCGCGCACGCGCCTGCCGTTGGCGCGGTTTCGTGGCTATACCGCCTTCCCGATTTCGGTGCGCTGATCAGCCGTGCAATTCGCGGCTGTCAGCGGGGGCGTCCTCGCGGTCGTGTTTGCCGTAATCGCGCATCACCGAGACCACCTTCAGCCGGTAGCCCTTGAACATACGGTTGCGTCCGGCGGTTTGGGCGGCGCGGTGTTCGGCCATCTGCCGCCAGTTTTCCAGCGCCGCTTCGTTTTCCCAGAAGGAGAGCGACAGCAGTTTGCCGGGGTTCGTGATGCTCTCGAACCGCTCGACCGAGATGAAGCCCGGCACGGTTTCCACGAGCGCGCGCATCTTGGCAGCCATTTCGAGATAGGGGCCAGTCATGCCCTCTTCCGGTTCCACTTCGAAAATCACGGCGATCATCGGTTTTCCTCCTGTTGCGCCCCCTCAGCATTGGGCTTTGCCGCGATCGGCGCAAGGCCTCCCTCCATCAGGCCAGTTGAAAGCTGATGTAAGGCCAGTTAGCGTGTGGCATGGGCATTGCTATCGACACGTTCTTTCTTGATCCAAACGCGCAAGGCACATTGCAGGCGCGTATCCAGCAGATGATTGCCCAAGGCATTCTGGCGGGCCGTTTCCGGCCGGGCGAGAAACTGCCCTCGACGCGCGCTTTGGCACAGCATCTGGGTGTGAGCCGGATCACCGTGACGCTGGCCTACACGGAACTTCTGGCCAATGACTATCTCGATGCGAAGGGTCGCTCGGGCTATTACGTGTCGGAAAATGCGCCCGAACCGCTGCCGCAGCCTGCGTTGATCCCGAAGGCCGATAGCGTGGATTGGGGCCGGTCCATCGGGCAGAAATACACAGGCGGCGTCACGCCGAAGAAGCCGCAGGACTGGGCGCGTTACAAATATTCCTTCGTTTACGGGCAGGCCGATCCCACGTTGTTCGACCATGCCAACTGGCGGCTTTGCGCCTTGCAGGCCTTGGGCGCGAAAGATTTTTCGGCGCTCACCTCGGACTATTACGACGAGGACGATCCCCTGCTGATCGAGTTTCTCTTGCGCCAAACCCTGCCCCGGCGCGGGATTCTGGCGCGCCCCTCCGAGGTCTTGCTCACTCTGGGGGCACAGAACGCGCTCTGGCTTACGGCGCAGGTGCTTCTTACGCAGCGGCGCGTCGCGGCCATTGAAGATCCCTGCTACCACGCGCTGCGGGATATTCTGAACCAGTCGCGCTGCCATGTGGTGCCGGTGCCTGTGGACGCCGAGGGCCTGCCGCCCGAAGCCCTACCGGATGAGACCGATGTGATTTTCACCACCCCCTCGCACCAGTGCCCCACCACGGCCACCATGCCTTTGGCGCGGCGGCAGGCGCTTTTGAAAAAGGCGCGCGATATGGATGCGTTGATCGTCGAGGACGACTACGAATTCGAGATGTCTTTCCTCGGCCCGCCCTCCCCTGCCTTGAAGAGCCTCGATCAGGACGGGCGGGTGATTTACGTGGGTTCCTTCTCGAAATCGGTGTTTCCGGGGCTGCGGCTTGGCTATCTCGTGGGCCATGAAAGCTTCATCCGCGAAGCGCGTGCGCTCAGGGCTTCGGTGCTGCGCCATCCGCCCGGATTGATCCAGCGGACGGCCGCCTATTTCCTCTCGCTCGGGCATTATGACGCGCAGATTCGCAAGATGGGGCGGGTGCTTTCCGAACGCCGCCGTGTGATGGAAAAAGCCATTCACGCCCATTGCTTACAGGTTTCCGGCCGGGGCGCGCATGGCGGCTCTTCCTTCTGGATGCAAGCGCCGGGGCTTGATTCGGAGGCCTTGGCGCAGAGCCTTCGGGAAGACGGCGTGCTGATCGAACCGGGGCGGCCCTTCTTTGGCGATCCTGAACAGGGCGCAGGGCATTTCCGCCTTGCCTATTCCTCGATTCCGGCCGAGCGCATCCCCGAAGGCATAGCCCGGATCGCGCGGGCCATCGCCAAGACACGGTAACTGGCCCTATCCGGCCACCTACTCTGGCCCTAACGCCAAGCCCCTCGCCCCCCTAGTGTTATCTCCAATGCCCCGCGCAAGGCGCGGCCCCTATTGTCGATCTCACGAGGAGTTCCATCCATGAAAATGACCACCGAAGAAGCCTTCGTGAAGGTCCTGCAACGCCACGGCATCCAGCATGCTTTCGGCATCATCGGCTCGGCTTTCATGCCGATTTCCGACCTTTTCCCCCGCGCGGGCATCCAGTTCTGGGACTGCGCCCATGAAGGCTCGGGCGGCATGATGGCCGATGGCTACACCCGCGCCTCGGGCAAGATGTCGATGATGATCGCGCAGAACGGCCCCGGCATCACGAACTTCGTCACGGCTGTGAAAACCGCCTACTGGAACCACACGCCGCTCCTTCTGGTCACGCCGCAAGCCGCGAACAAGACCATTGGGCAGGGCGGTTTCCAGGAAGTTGAGCAGATGGCGCTCTTCAAGGATATGGTCTGCTATCAGGAAGAAGTTCGCGATCCGTCGCGCGTGGCCGAAGTGCTGAACCGCGTGATCCTGCAGGCAAAGCGCCAGTCCGCGCCCGCCCAGATCAACTTCCCGCGCGATTTCTTCACCCAGGTGATCGACATCGAACTGCCCGCCATCGTCGAATTCGAGCGCCCCTCGGGTGGCGAAGACGCGGTCCAGCGTGCGGCCGATCTGCTGTCTTCCGCCAAGTTCCCGGTGATCCTGAACGGTGCAGGCGTGGTGATCGGTGGCGCTATCCCCGCCTCGATGAAGCTCGCCGAGCGCCTCGATGCACCGGTTTGCGTGGGCTACCAGCACAATGACGCCTTCCCCGGCTCGCACCCGCTTTTCGCCGGCCCCTTGGGCTACAACGGCTCGAAAGCGGGCATGGAACTGATCGCCAAGGCCGATGTCGTGCTCTGCCTCGGCACCCGCCTAAACCCCTTCTCCACCCTCCCGGGCTACGGCATCGACTACTGGCCGAAAGACGCGAAAATCATTCAGGTCGACATCAACCCCGACCGCATCGGCCTCACCAAGAAGGTTTCCGTGGGTATCGTCGGTGACGCGAAGAAAGTGGCCGAAGGCATCCTTGCGCGCTTGGGTGATCACGCAGGCGACGAAGGCCGCGCAGATCGCAAGGCACTGATCTCCAAAACGAAATCAACCTGGGCGCAGCAGCTTTCCGGCATGGACCACGAGGATGACGATCCCGGCACCAACTGGAACGAACGCGCACGCACCGCGAAGCCCGAATGGATGAGCCCCCGCATGGCTTGGCGCGCGATCCAGTCGGCGCTGCCGAAAGACGCGATCATTTCCTCCGACATCGGCAACAACTGCGCCATCGGCAACGCCTATCCGAGCTTCGAGGAAGGCCGCAAATACCTCGCGCCGGGTCTCTTCGGCCCCTGCGGTTATGGCCTGCCCTCGATCATCGGCGCCAAGATTGGCTGCCCGGATGTGCCCGTGGTGGGCTTCGCAGGTGACGGTGCCTTCGGGATCGCTGTGACCGAACTCACTGCCATCGGCCGCCCCGAGTGGCCCGCGATCACCATGGTGGTGTTCCGCAACTACCAATGGGGCGCGGAAAAGCGCAACTCCACCCTCTGGTTCGACGACAACTTCGTCGGCACCGAGCTGGACACCAACGTCTCCTACGCTGGCATCGCCCGCGCCTGTGGCCTGCAAGGCGTTCAGGCCAAATCGATGGACGAGCTGCGCGAAGTTCTGAACAAGGCCATCGAAGACCAGATGAAGCACGGCAAGAGCACACTCATTGAAGCGCTCATCAACCAGGAACTCGGCGAACCCTTCCGCCGCGACGCCATGAAGAAGCCTGTCGAAGTCGCAGGCATCAGCGCGGCGGATATGATCGAGCAAAAGGTCTAAGCTATGGAAGACCCGGCACAAATGCGCGTTCTCGTGCTCAATGCCGGGTCGTCCTCCATCAAGTTCGCCGTATTCAATGGCGATTTGACTGAAGAGATCACCGGCGTTGCGGAAGGCATCGGCGGTGCGTCGCGATTGAAGATCGGTTCCGAAGCGGTTGCGGAACCCTTCTTCGATCACCGCTCGGCCCTCACCGCCATTCTGGGTGCGCTCCGTCAGAAGGGCTTCGGCCCTGAAACGCTCACTGCCGCTGCGCATCGCGTGGTGCATGGCGGGCGGAAACTCACGCAGCCTGTGCGGATTTCCGGCGATGTGCGCGCCGAAATCGTGGCTTGTTCCCCGCTCGCGCCCCTGCACAACCCCCACAGCCTTGCCGCGATCGACACGCTTTCGGCGCTTGCGCCCGATCTGCCGCAATACGCGAGTTTCGACACCTCGTTCCATGCCACCAACCCCGATGTGGCCACCCGCTATGCCATTCCGCGCATGCAGGAAACCAAAGGCATCCGCCGCTACGGCTTCCACGGGCTCAGCTACGCCTCCTGCGTGCGCCGCCTGCCCGAGATTTCCGGCGCGCCGCTGCCGTCGCGGCTTCTGGCCTTCCACTTGGGCAACGGGGCCTCGATCTGCGCCATCAAGAACGGCGCATCTGTAGCCACCACCATGGGCTATTCCCCGCTCGATGGCCTCACCATGGGCACGCGTTCCGGCGGGATCGACGCGAATGCGGTGCTGCGCCTCGTGGAAGACAACGGGCTGGAGCGCACCAAAGCCATCCTCAATCACGAAAGCGGGCTTCTGGGCCTCTCGGGCGGCAAGTCCGATATGCGCAACCTCATGCTCGACGCCTCCGCCGACAGCGCCTTCGCCGTCGAGCATTTCTGCTATTGGACGCTCCGGCATGCGGGTTCCCTGATTGCCGCGATGGAAGGGCTGGATGCCATCGCTTTCACAGGTGGCATCGGTGAAAACGCCATCGGCGTGCGCGCTCGCATCCTCAGAGGTCTCGAATGGCTCGGCGTTCGGATGAACCCCGACGCCAACCACGCCCGCACCGCCCGCCTTCATGCCGAAAGTTCGAAAATCGCGGTCTGGGTCGTGCCCGCCGAGGAAGAGCGCATGATCGCCGCCGATGCGCTTTCCCTCATCGCGGAGGCCGCGTGATGGCTTACGCGCCCATCGCCACGGTTACGGCTGTTGCCGCCACGATATCCTCCACCGTGGCACCTCGGCTCAGGTCACAGACAGGCCGTTTGAAGCCCTGCAAGAACGGCCCCACGGCCTGCGCGCCCGCCAATTCCTGCGCCAACTTGTATGCGATATTGCCCGCATCGAGGTTCGGGAAGATCAGCACATTCGCGTCGCCTTCGCCCATGCCTTTCTTGGCCGCGATGCGCGGATTGAGTGCCGCATCCGCCTGCACCGGCCCCATAAAACCCGTCGCTTCTGCTGCCTCACGCACGCGGTCCACACTCGCACCTGCGCCACTCGCGCCTGTGGAGAAGGAAAGCATCGCCACGCGGGCCGAACCCAAAAGCGCCTCGGCAGATTTCGCGGAAGCCATTGCAATTGCGGCCAATTCTTCCGCTGAGGGATCAACGTTCACCGCGCAATCGGCGAACACCATCTCGCGCCCATCGGGAAATACCATCAGAAAAAACGACGACGGGATCGAAACGCCATCTTGCAAGCCTATGGCGATAGAGGCCGCTTCGATCACTTTCTTCGTTGGGCTATCGGCGCCTGCCACCATCGCATCGGCTTCGCCTGCGGCCACCATCGCCGCCGCGCGAAAGAGCGGCCGCTCCAGCATCCGCCGCGCGATCCCCTCTTTCAGCCCGCGCGCCGCAACCAGTGCCGCCACATGCGCCTCGCTCACCGGTGCGAGCGCCACGGGTTCCGCCAAGCCTTCCGCCGCCAGCCGCGCCATGGCCTCGGCCACACGCGGCTCGTCAGCCTCCGGAAACACCACACGCGCCTTCAGCGCCTTTGCAGTAACGAATGCGGTTTCAAGCACGGATTTTTGCGAATGGCCCATGGGATCCTCCCTTGGCCTCGAAAGGAGACAGGCATGAGCGACGACGTCAAGATCAACCGCGGGCTCATCGGGGTATACTTTGACCGTTCCGGCATCAGCCATATCGACGGCGCGAAGGGCGAGTTGAGCTATCGCGGCTATTCCATCCATGATCTCGCCACCAAATCCACCTTCGAGGAAGTTTGCTACCTCCTCATGCATGGTGAATTGCCGGATGCCGCCCAACTGGCCGAGTTCGACGCCGCCCTGAAAGCCGCGCGCCACCTGCCTGCCGAAGTGTATAGCATCATCGCCGCCTGCAAGGATGGCCACCCGATGGATGTGCTGCGCACCGCCGTTTCGGCGCTGGCAGCCCTCGAACCCGCCTCGCAGGATGCAAGCCTTGAGGGCTTCACCGCCAACGGCATTCGCCTTACCGCTCAGGTGCCGATGATCATCGCGGCCCATCACGCGATCCGCCAAGGCCGCACGCCGGTTGCCCCCGATCCCACGCTTGGCCACGCCGCCAACTGGCTCTGGATGCTGAAGGGCGAGAAACCCTCCGAGGATGCCATGCGCCTTGCCGATGTGGATTTCATCCTGCACGCCGAACACGGCTCCAATGCCTCGTCCTTCGCCGCCCGCGTAACCGTCGGCACCGATGCGAACCTCCACGGCGCGATCGTTACCGCGCTTTCCACGCTCGCAGGCCCCGCGCATGGCGGTGCCGCCGAAGACGTGATGAAGATGGTGCACGAGATCGGCACCCCCGACAACGCCGCCGCCTACGTGAAAGCCAAGCGCGCCGCGAAAGAACCCGTGACGGG
>RFUP01000230.1 GCA_009922885.1 Paracoccaceae bacterium | reverse complement strand
GAGCGGATCGAGGGCCGCTTGGAGGCCTGCGAAATCCATCGCGTTATAAAGCGCGAGGGCTGCGTTGATCGTGGCGGGATCGGGGGCGAGGGCGGCGGTGGCTTCGCGATCTTCGGGATGGGCGGCGAGGATAGCTTGCCAGAAGCTCGCGGCACGGGCGAAATCGCCTTTGGCAGTGGCGGCGCGGGCGTGTTGGCGGGCATCATCAATCCTGAGTTTCGCCATACAGGTTACGCTTTCAAAAAGTAATGCCTCAGGCGGCGGTGGATTGCATCGCGAGAAGGGCGTCTAGCATCAATTGGCCCGCGTCGATGTTGACGGCGCGGCCATGGGCGGTGCGGGCTGAGATGCGTTGCGCGGTTTCAGCCCATGCGCGGCCTTGGGCGGGGGACGAGGCGAGGCGGGCGAGGATCGCGCCTTCGCCTTGGGCGAGTTCGACGGCGGGGGGCTGGCCCGTGGCCCCTGCCCTCGCGGCGCGCGCCATGAGGCGTTCGACGAGTTGGAAGAGAAGTTCGGTGCGGGCTTCGGCCCCGCGGCCTGCAGACGCGAGATCGGCGAGCGCCAGCGCCGAGGCGCGGTCCATCGCGGGGAAGCGGGCGGCGAAGGCGAGGAGCATGCCGTAAAGCTTGAGGCCGTCGAGTTCGAGAAGGCGGAGGGCTTCGCCTGCGGAGCCTCCGGCCAGTTCGGCCAGCGCTGCGGCAGTGGCACCTTCGGGCACAGTGGCACCCGCTTGGGAAAGGGCCTCGCGCATCGCATCGGGGCTGAGGGGCGAAAGGCGGAGTTCGCGGCAGCGCGAACGGATGGTGGGCAGGAGCCGCGCAGGCTGATGAGCGATGAGGAGGAGCGTGGTGCGGGCGGGCGGCTCTTCAAGCATCTTGAGGAGCGCGTTGGCAGCCTGCACGTTCATCTCATCGGCGGCGTCCACGATGACGACGCGCCGCCCGCCATCGGCGGAAGAGAGGGCGAAGAAGCCGTGCAGGCGGCGGACTTCGTCGACGGTGATCTGGGCTTTGTGACGGCTTGCTTTCTCGTCCCACGGGCGGCGGAGGAGGAAAAGGCCGGGATCGGAGAGCGCACGCATGCGGCGGGCGACGGGGTGATCGGGTGAGATGGCAAGCGAGGTGGGCGGCGGTGGCGCGCCGAAGAGGCCATCTTCTTCCACCGGCGGCGTGGCCAGAAGGAAGCGGGCGATGGACCATGCGAGCGTGGCTTTACCGACGCCTTTCGGGCCGGTGACGAGCCAGCCGTGGTGGAGGCGACCCGAGGCATAGGCATCGAGAAAGGCGGCTTCTGCTGTGGATTGGCCGAAAAGCGCGGCGGTTTCGCGCGGATGCGGTGCATCTCCGGCGCGGTCGGATTCCGGGAATTCGTCCGACGCGCTCACGGGGTGAGCCTTTCGGCAAGGGCCGCGCGGACGGACGCGGCGACGGTATCCGCATCCGTCGCGCCGTCGATCACGCGGAAACGGGTGGGGTGTTCGGTGGCGAGCGCAAGGAAGGCCGCGCGCATTTTGACCTGCATGGCGAGGCCCATATCCTCGAAGCGTTCTTCGGCGGTCTGGCGGCCTTTGGCGCGGGAGAGGCCGACGGCGGGGTCGATATCGACGAGGAAGGTGAGGTCCGGTTCCTGACCGATCATCAGGCTGTGGAGTGTATCGACCTTGGCGCGGAGATCGCCGCGCGTGACGCCTTGATAAATGCGGGTTGAATCCGCGAAGCGATCGCAGATGACGATTTTTCCAGCGGCCAACGCGGGGCGGATGGTGCGTTCGAGGTGATCGCGGCGGGCAGCGGTGAAGAGGAGAAGCTCGGTTTCGGCGGACCAGCGGTCGGGGTCGCCTTCGAGAACAAGACGGCGGATTTCCTCGGCCCCGGGGCTGCCGCCCGGTTCGCGAGTGAGAACAACATCGCGGCCTTCAGAGCGCAGGTCTTCGGCCAAGCGGCGGGCCTGCGTGGACTTGCCGGAGCCGTCGATGCCTTCGAAGGAGAGAAAAAGCCCCGTCACCTAGGCCCTCACATCGCGTTTTCGTTGGTGTTGAGACGGTTCAGGAGGAGGCCAGAAACCGTAACGATCCGGTTTACAAAACCGCCCTTCTCGACATCCGCGTCGGCCACCAGCGGAATGCGCAGTTCGGCCAGATCGCCGCGCGCGATGACCAACTCGCCCAAGGCCTGCCCTTTGGCAACAGGTGCGGGCACGGGGCCGTTAAAGACGATCTCGCCTTCGACTTCCGATCCTGCGAGCGAAGAGAAAAGCGCGGTGACGTCTTCGGCGGGCACAAGGCCTACGGTTTTTGCGCTGCCCATCCAGACGGGAACCTCGGCAAGCCGGGTGCCCGCTTTGACAACGGAGCGTTCCGCAAACTGGCGAAAGGCCCAATTGGTTATGGCGGCGCTTTGTTCGGCGCGGGCTTGTGCGGACGGCAGGCCGGAAATCACGAAGATCACGCGGCGGTCGCCTTGCTTGGCGGAACCGACAAGGCCGTATCCCGCCTCTTCGGTGTGGCCTGTTTTCAAACCGTCCGCGCCTGCGACAGCACCGAGAAGCGGATTTCGGTTGAGGCGGTTTTGCGGAGCACGGCCGTCGAAGTCGAATTCACGTTCGGCGAAGAGGCCGTAGAATTCGGGGAAGTCCTTGATCAGGAGATTGGCCAGAAGGGCCAGATCACGCATCGACATGCGCTGCCCCAAGGCCGGCCAGCCGTTCGAATTGGCGAAGGTGGAATTGGTCATGCCGAGCTGCTGGGCGCGCTGCGTCATGAGGCGGGCAAAGCCTGCCTCGGTGCCATCGGGTGAGAGCGCTTCGGCGATCACCGCGCAGGCATCGTTTCCGGAAAGGATAATGATGCCGCGCAGGAGGTCTTCGACACGCACCTTGTCGCGCGTATTGAGGAACATGGTGGAGCCTGTGTAATCCATCGCGTGCTGCGAGACAGGCAGGCGTTCGTCAAGGCGGAGGCGGCCATCGCGGATCGCCTCAAAAGCCATGTAGACGGTCATGAGCTTCGACATCGAGGCGGGCGGCAGCGGCTCGTCGGCATTCTTGGCGAGAAGCACGGTTCCGGTGGTCTGGTCGAGCACGAAGGCCGAAGTCGCGCGCGTTTCGAAGGCATTGGCCGGAAGGGCAAGGCCAAGGAGAAGAGCGGCGGTCCAGAGATGGCGGGCGGGTTTCATGCGCAGAGAAAGCCTCGTTAGTTTGTGACGGCGTAGGAGTCGGTGAAGCCTGCGGCCTTGATCTGTTTCAAAAGCGCGTCGCGTTCGGCAGCTGTCGAGGCCGGGCCGACGAGAACGCGCCAGAAGACTTTGCCTTTGCTTTCCTGCTTGCGGACGACAGGCAACATGCCGGAGGCCTTGAGCGTGGCGGCAGCCCCGTTGGCATTGGCCTCGATCGAGAAGATCCCGATCTGGAGCCAAGGCTTGGTGAGGGTTGACGGCTTGGCAGGTTTCGGTTGCGGCGCGCCCGGTGGTGCGGTGGCAACCGTGGTTTCGGGTTTGGCTTCAGCCTTGGCAATGGCGTTGGCGGCACCGGTCGCTACGGGATCAAGCGTTGCCGTTTTTACCTCGGTGGGTTTGGCAAGTGCTTCGGCAGAGGGCGCAGGCGGTGCGGTGGCGGGCACTTCCGGCACTTCTTCGCGGCGGAGCGCCGTGACTTGCAACTGTGCAGGCGCACCAGCCAGAACACCCAGCGCGGCGGCGGCATCCGAGGAGACCTGCAGGCGCGGGCCGGGCAATTCACGCTCGCGCCGGAACAGCGCACCGATCACGAATTTGCCGTTGGCAGTGTTTCGGATCAGAACGCGCTCGGGGTCTTTGGTATCAGGATGCGCGACCCAGACGCCGCCGAGAGAGGGGCGACCATCCCAGAGACCGGATTCTGTTACCTGGAAAACATCGGGAGCTTCCACATCGCGCTCGACGATACGGGTGCGCGTGGCATCTGAGGGCGCAGGCGCTTCAGGATCGGGTTTCGGCCCCAAAAACTGGAAGCCCTCGCCCATCTGGCAGCCCGCCAGAAGCGCCATCACCGCGCAGGCCATCCCCAGCCGCGCGAGTGCCCTACCCTGCAATCCCGATGCGTTCATCATTCTGCCCCTCTGCCTCCGCGCGGTACGGAACGGTTCCGCCGTTCTCGATCCCAGGCGCATTGATCTTGCCCGTTCGGAGTGCACTCTAGCCGGAAGGCCATCGCAAGGAAAGTCTAGGACAAAGGATCGGCGGAAAATCCCCTTTCCCTTTGCAGAATCGTGATGAAGCGGTTACGGGGCAGCCCGACGGAAGTGTGGCCGAGTGGTTTAAGGCTCTAGTCTTGAAAACTAGCGTGCGGGGAACCGTACCGTGGGTTCGAATCCCAC
>RFUP01000229.1 GCA_009922885.1 Paracoccaceae bacterium | reverse complement strand
CCAGATCATTCACCCGCCCGTTCACCGCACAGGTCGACAGATCAAGGCCGAAGCCCAGCTCTTCCAACAGCAAGACTTCCCAGCGCAGATAAAGAAGTGGCCAGATATCCGGTTCGCCCAGATGATCCAAAAGCGAGACTGTGGCCTTGAAGAGCCGAGGATGCGGATCGCGCTCTGGCAAGACGCGGTGCAACACCTCCGCCACCGCCGAAAGGCCCGCCAGCCCGAGCCTGCTCGCCATCGCCTGCGCCGCACGGCTGCGGATGGGTTCAACGGTAAACGCGCCGATATGGCTTTCGAGCCGCGCCTTCCATTGCAGATCAAGCTGCGCGCCGGGCTGGAGATGCGGCTGCATCTTCCGGCCCGCACCGCCCCGGACCACGCCCGCATGACGGCCATGGGTCAAGGTGAAGGCCTCGACAATCGCCGACCCCTCCCCATGCGCCCGCGCGCTCAAGCATATCCCTTCGTCACGCCACTCGATCATCGCACCCCCTTCCCAAGACCAAAGCGGGCTTTCTTGGCAGACGCAAGTGGAGCGGCTTCGCCGCAAGAGTTTTCCTCGTCGGCGGCCTTCGCCGCCGACTCAAGTGCCTCCGGCGGGGATATTTGGAAAAGAGAAAGCATGGGGTTTGGCGAATGCCGAAGCGTATGTACGCAAGCCATACGCTTGCCATACGCAATCCATACGCTTCGAAAACGGGATTTTGCCAAGGGTTAACCTCAGGCGAGGCCGTCTTCTTCGAGAAGGTGACGGCCTTGGCGGTCTTCCACTTCGATGACCCAGAGGTCAGGATCGAAGCTGCGCTGGCGGTGGATGCTGGCATCGACATCTTGCTCGGGGCCAGTGGCGTGGAGTTTCCAAGCCCTTGTATTGTCGAGGAGATTCCACTCTCTTGCGAAGGCTTTGGCTTGGCCGTCAAGGGTGGCGAGTTTGATCAGGATGGCCCCTGCGGTGTCATCCCCGTGGTGGACGACAAAGGCTGGGATGTCATGAAGGCGCAGGCGGGCAAGATAGGCATCGACCCAGAAGCGGGCCGTGAGGCGCGGCTCAGGCATTGCCATCCTTAAAATCAAGCCCCATTTCGGAGTAGCGCTCAGCTTCATCCAGCCAGTTCTCGCGCACCTTAACCTGCAGGAATAAATGGACTTTTCGGCCCATGAATTCTTCCAGTTCGGCCCGTGCGGACTGCCCGATCGCTTTAATAGTTTCGCCCTTGTTGCCAAGGATGATGCCTTTGTGGCCAGGGCGCGAGACGTAGATCACCTGATCGATCCGTGCCGATCCATCCGGCTTTTCGGTCCAGGCTTCGGTTTCGACGGTGAGTTGGTAGGGCAGTTCCTGATGAAGGCGCAGCGTGAGTTTCTCGCGCGTCATCTCGGCCGCGATCATGCGCAATGGCAGGTCAGCGAGTTGATCTTCGGGATAGAGCCACGGGCTTTCCGGCAGCTCGTTCGCGAGCCAGTTTTTCAGGTCTTCCACGCCATGGCCACGCTCGGCGGAGATCATGAAGGTTTTGGCGAAAGAGAAGCGCTCGTTGATATCCTGCGTGAGTTTCAAGAGCTTAGGCGCTTCCGTCCGGTCGATCTTGTTGATCGCGAGCGCCACTTTGCGGCCGCGCGACACTTCCGGGAGGCCTTCGAGAATGCGCTCCACGCCTTCGGTGATCCCCCGGTGTGCTTCAATCAGCAGCACGATCACATCGGCATCCGCAGCCCCGCCCCAAGCAGCCGCGACCATGGCGCGATCCAAGCGGCGGCGGGGTTTGAAAAGGCCAGGGGTGTCGACGAAAACGATCTGGGCCTCGCCTGCCATTGCCACACCACGGATGCGAGCCCGGGTGGTCTGCACTTTATGCGTGACAATAGAAACCTTGGCGCCCACCATGCGGTTCAGCAGGGTGGACTTGCCCGCGTTGGGCTCTCCGATCAGGGCGACAAATCCGGCGCGTGTGCTCATGACCCGCGCATAGCGGATAAATCCGCGCAGCACCAGTGGGCACAAGTATCAGTTCCTCTGCCTCAAAGACCCAAGCGAGTGCCGATGATGCCTGCCTTTCAAACCCCGATGATCAATCTCTATGCCCGTGATCTGCCCCGCCTGCAGGCGTTTTACGAAGGGTTCGGTTTCGTGGAGACCTTCCGCGTTCCGAAAACTGGGGTGGCGGACCATGTCGAACTGCGCCTTGACGGGTTCACACTTGGCATCGCACGCATTGAGGCGGCAGCCGCCCATCACGGCCTCGCACCAAAGGGCGACGGGCGCTGGATAGAAATCATCCTCTGGACCGACGACCTGGACACCGCTTACGCCGATTGCCTCACGAGTGGCTCAGAAAGCCTTTCAGAACCGCATGTCTTTCTGGAGGGTCGGTTGAAAGCCGCATGGGTCGCGGATCCAGAGGGAAATCCGGTGCAATTCGTTCAGAAGCTAGGCTGATTCGAGGGTGCGGACGGCCTGATGGCATCAAGCAGTTCGGCGATCAGGCTTTCGTAGGGTTGTTCCGCACGAAGGCGCAAGACGGGCGCGGGCTGTTGCAGGAGCCAAGCCTCCTGACGGTGCCGTGATCGCCCCTGTACGCCGCCATCGTCATAGCTCATCGCCCAGTCGAGAAACGAGCGATACACCTCGTACATATCGCCTTCTGGAGCGATCCGCGCGCCAAATCGTTCATGCTCGCGTTTGCGCAATCGACGCAGGCGTTCGGAACGGCTTGCCGTGAGGAAGACCACAAGATCGGCTTCCTCCAGAATATCAAGGCCCCATTCCTCGCAGGAGCCGGAAATCACCCAGCCCTTTTGCGAAATCGCCGCCAGAAGGCTAGCGCGCCGCTCTGCAGGCTTGCGGCGATGGGTGAAGGGCGGGTCCGTCGGCCACCAGAAATGCGCGTCGGTGTCGATATGTTGCAGATCAAGCGCGGTGGCGAGCGAAGCCCCAACACTCGTTGTTCCCGTTCCCGACGCGCCAGTAATGTAGACGCGCCGAACGGACATGGTTCAGGCGTTTCCGCCGGGCAGCAGGGCCAGTAAACTGCGGGCTGCGGCCTGCTCGGCGGCGCGTTTGGAGGGGGCGGACGACACCGCATGCTCTCCGGTTTCGAGACGGGCATCGATCGTGAAAACGGGCGCGTGATCCGGGCCTTCGCGGCCGATTTCAGCATAGACGGGCGGCTTCAGCCCCCGCGCTTGCGCCCATTCCTGCAGTGCGGTCTTCGGGTCACGCGCGTCATCTTCAACGTGGTCGATCCGCTTGCCCCAAAGCTTCAGCACGACCGTCTTGGCGGCCTCAAACCCGGCGTCGCGATAAATGGCGGCAATCAACGCCTCCATGGCATCGCCCAGAAGCGCCTGCTTCCGACGCCCGCCCGTCATCATTTCCGAGCGACCGAGGCGCAGAACAGCCCCAAGGTCGATTTCGCGGGCAACATCGGCACAGGTTTCTTTCCGTACCAACGCATTGAAACGCGGGGCCAATTGACCTTCTGCGGCACGTTTGTCTGCCATCAATAGCGCTTCTGACATCACGAGCCCGAGCACCCGATCCCCGAGAAACTCCAGCCGCTGGTTATCCCCGGCTGCCGTCGAGAAAGATGAATGCGTCAAGGCGCGGATCAGAAGTTCGGGGCGCCGGAACTCATGCCCGAGCCGCGCCTCGAAGGCTTTCAATTCCGACGAGAGTTTCACTCGATCCCCTTGAAGAAACGATCCGAACGCCACGTCCAGAAGGCCAGCATCGACCGGCCCGCCGAAGAGAACATGATCCGGTCAGCGCGGCCGATCAGGTTTTCATAGGGCACGAAACCAACACCACCAGCGGCTTGTGGTACGCGGCTATCGGTAGAGTTGTCGCGGTTATCACCCATGAAGAAGTAATGCCCGGCGGGCACGGTGTAGATCGGGGTGTCATCGGTCATCTGGGTGCCAATATTGAGGATGTCGTGCGTGCGCCCTCCTGGCAGCGTTTCACGCTGAAGCGACTTCAGGCACTTACCACCTTGCCCGACAGGTCCGTTTTCGCAGCGCGGACGCAGGCCCTGAGGGCCTTGCGGTGCCATGACTTCTTCGAACACACCAGCATCCTGCACGGCAACCGCCGTTCCGTTGATATGCAGAAGGCCGCCCTTCACCTGCACGGTATCTCCCGGCAAGCCGATCAGGCGTTTGATGTAATCGGTTCCGGCCACAGGATGGCGGAACACAACCACATCGCCGCGCTCTGGCTCCCCCCCCAGAATGCGCGTGTTGTCGCCGTCGAGGAAGCCGCAGATATCCTTGGCGTCGATATTGAGGCCACCGAAGCGCACGCTTGGGCAGGAGGCATAGGAATAGCCGTAGGTCATCTTGTTGACGAA
>RFUP01000228.1 GCA_009922885.1 Paracoccaceae bacterium | reverse complement strand
AAAAAGCGCACGACCATCACAAAGCAACCCCCGCGGAGTGAGGCGCCAATGCGCCTTCTCCCACATCTCAAGAATGGGGAATGAACCATGAAAAGCATGTATCTCGCTTTTCTCGCGGCTATCCTGATCGCGGTCGTGACCGATCTCGGACTTGACCATATCGGCTTTTCCGCCGCAGAACGGACATCGAGCGCGGGCAACGTCCGTCTTGATTAACGAAAGGCCGAATGCGGAAATGCCAGTTCCTGGGCAGGACGCTCCGGGCGGCGCACCGGGCGAAATCGATGCAGTTCTCCAGCATGTTTCCGTGTTGGTGGTCGATGACGAGCCCGGCATCCGCAACTTCCTTGTCCGCACCTTGCAATCCCGTTGCAAACGTGTCGAGGAAGCCGCAAGCGCCGAAGAGGCCTCGCGCCTTCTGGACGAGCGCACCTTCGATCTCGTTCTGCTCGATAACGTCATGCCGGGCCAATCCGGGCTTGACTGGTTGGCCGAACAACGCCGCGTGGGGCTTTTTGCCGAAGCGATCCTGATGACCGCTTATGCCGATCTCGATACGGCCATCCATGCCATGCGCCTTGGTGCGGCGGATTTCGTGCTGAAACCTTTCCGCTCGAACCAGATTTTAAATGCGATTTCCCGCTGCATGGATCAGCGCTATCTGCGGCGCGAGAACTTCCTTTTGAAATATGAGTTGCGCGCCGAAAGCCAATTGGCGCGTGGCCGTCTTATGGGGAATTCACCTGCCATCTCCACGATCCGCAAAACCCTTGAGCGCGTTGCCCCAACGCCCGCGCCCGTGCTCATCACCGGGGAAAGCGGCACTGGCAAGGAAGTGGCCGCGCGCACGCTTCACGCTTTGTCTGAGCGGGCGGACAAGCCTTTTGTCCCCGTCAATTGCGCGGCTATTTCCCCTGATCGTATTGAAGCCGACCTTTTCGGCGAGCTTGGCCGCGGGCGCGACGGGCTTCTCGTGCAAGCCTCTGGCGGCACGCTATTCCTCGACGAGATCAGCGAGCTACCACTCTCTGTGCAGGGCACGCTTCTTCGCGTGATCGAAGATGGGCGCATCCGCCCTGCCGGAGCCGAACGCGAAGTGCCGCTCAACCTGCGCTTCGTTTTCGCCACCAATGGTGATCTGGAAGCGGCGGTCGCCCAGTCGAAGTTCCGGCGCGATCTCTATCACCGGATCAACGTCGTTCATGTCCGGATGCCGCTTCTGCAAGAACGGGTTCCGGACATTCCCGAACTTGCCACGATGTTCATGGGGCAATTTGCGCGACAACTCGGCGTGACTCCCTTGCCGATTTCGGAAGGTGTGCAAGTAAATCTTGCCGGCTACGACTGGCCCGGCAATGTGCGCGAACTCCGCAACCTGATCGAGCGCTCACTGATCCTTGGCAGCTTCCCGCCTGAGTTTTCCGATGAAGGCGAGGCCGAACCTGAGGAAAGCTCGGATTCACTTCTGGCCGTCGAACGCCGCCATATTCTGTCGATCCTTGAAGCCTGCGGAGGCAACCGCGCAGAAGCGGCCCGCCGCCTAGGCATTTCGCGCAAAACGATCGACCGCAAATGTGCGGTTTGGAATGTCTGATCCCGCGCCGCTCCAGCTGCAATCCTCAGTGCGTTCGCGCCTGCTGTTGATCGCCCTCCTGCCGCTTCTGATACTTTTGCCTCTTCTCTTGCTCACCTCGGTCAAGAGTTGGTCCGACCGTCTGGACGAAGTGTTGATCGCCAAAGTGCACGGCGAGTTGACCATCGCGCGCCAGCACCTCGGCGGGCTTCTGGCGAGCCGGGGGGCAGCCTTGGAGTCCATCGGGCAATCGTCCGCCCTGATGTCGGCCTTGGGGGATGGTGCGGAGGTCGAGGCGTTTCTGGAAAGTCAGCGCTCCCGCTTGAGCTTGGATTTCCTCTACTACGTCAACGCGAGTGGTAGGGTCTTGACGGCTTCAAGTCTTGGCGTGGCTCCCGCGCCCTTGTCGTGGCCGATTGTCCAAAGTGCCTTGAAGGGAACCACCACAACGGCCATCGATATTTTCAGTCCGGAGCAACTCGAAGCTCTTTCCCCTCATCTCGCGCATCGCGCGCGGATCCCTCTTGTGGGCACAAAAGCAGCGGTTCCGACGGACAGAACCGCAGAGACAAGAGGCATGGTCATTCATGCCGCCGCCCATGCGCCCGGTGGGGCGATTGTTGGGGGCATTCTCCTGAATCGCAATCTTGGCTTCATCGATGATATCAACGCCCTCGTTTATCCTGCTGGAAGTCTTTCGGGCAGCGGCCAAGGCACCGCGACACTCTTTCTTGAAGATGTCCGCATCTCAACCAACGTCCGCCTCTTCGCAGACGTCCGCGCTTTGGGCACCCGCGTTTCCGCAGCCGTCCGCTCCACCGTACTCGATCAGGCCCAGACATGGCTCGACCGTGCCTTCGTCGTAAACGACTGGTATGTTTCGGGCTACTACCCCCTGACCGACAGTTTCGACAAAACGGTGGGCATGCTCTACGTCGGCTTTCTGGAACGTGAGTTTTCGGAAGCGGAATCCCGCACGCTCTGGCAAATCGCCCTGATGTTTATCGGCGTCGTCGTGATCTTCGTGCCCGTGCTCCTCCTTTGGGCGCGCAGCATCTTCCGGCCCTTGGAAAAGATGAATGCGGTGATCGGCGAGGTTGAGGCGGGTCAATTCGGGGCCCGTGTGGGCAGGCGCTCGGCGGACAATGAAATCGGCCGCGTTGCCCAACACCTTGACGGCCTTCTGGACCAGTTGCAGGCCCGCGACCGTCAATTGCGCGAATGGGCAGACGTGCTTGAGCAGCGGGTGAAAGAACGCACCCAAGAACTCGAAGAAGCCAACCGCCAACTCGACATCACCAGCCGCCAGTTGATCCTCTCCGAAAAACTCGCCGCCATCGGGGAAATCACGGCAGGTGTCGCGCATGAAATCAACAATCCGCTTGCCGTGATCCAAGGCAATCTCGATGTGATCCATTCCGAACTCGGCGAGAACGCGCGCGGGTTCAAAACCGAGTTTTCTTTGATTCAGGACCGTATCCAGGCCATCCACATCCTGATTGGCAAACTCCTCCGTTTCGCCCGCCCAGAGGAATTTGCCGAAAGCGATCAGGCCATAGATGTGGCTCAGACAGTGCGGGACACGATTCCGCTTGTGCATCACCTGATCCTTAAGGCGCGCATTGAACTCGTGCTGATGCTCGAAGCAGCCCCTCTTATCACGATCAACACAACCGAACTCCAGCAGGTTCTTGTCAATCTTTGTTCGAACGCCATTCAAGCAATGCCAGATGGCGGCACTCTACGGATCGAATGCCGTCCGTCCGCGGCTTCCGATGGCGCCAAGGTCGAAATCATCGTCGCGGATACGGGGCAGGGGATGGCCCCTGACATCGCCGCGAAAGTCTTTGATCCGTTCTTCACCACGAAGGGCCGAGAGGGCACGGGGCTCGGCCTTTCCATTACCCGCGACATCATCCACCGCGCAGGCGGCACCATCCATCTGGAGACCGATCCGGGGCAGGGAACCTCCTTTATCATTCTCCTTCCGGCTCATGGGCGTAGCCAGTAATACATATTGTCTACTCAATTTTTGCGTGAGATAAGACGCTATCCTCTGGAGTGTTGCCCGTGACCCACCCAACGCATTTTGTGTTCCTGCTCGTCGAGAATTTTACGCATCTCGCCTTCTCTTGCGTGATAGAGCCGCTGCGGATCGCCAATCTCGTATCTGGGCGCGAGCTATATCGTTGGAGCCTTGCCTCTGAAGATGGTCGGACAGCGATTGCGTCAAACCGCACGGTGACCATGGTCGACCGTGGCTTGACGCCTCTCAATCGTGGCGAGCGCCTCTACCTTATTTCGGGCATCCACGTTCAAAACCACGCAAGCCCCGCCATTCTGAACTACCTTCGCCGCGAGCGCGCGCTTGGAACGAAAATCGGCGCGATCTGTTCGGGCGCCTACATTCTCGCCCGCGCCGGAATGCTCGACGGTATGGAGGCCGCGATCCATTGGGGCTTTCATGATGTGATGGAAGAAGCCTTCCCCGATGTTCGTCTCGTCCGCTCCGTATTCGTTGCCCATGAAAAGATCGTAACCGCTTCTGGCGGAACGGCCGCCGCGGATCTCATGCTGCATCTCATTGCCGAAGAGCATGGCGAGGAACTTGCTGTCACCGTTGCCGATCAGATGGTCTATAACGCCGTGCGCGAAGGCACGGCGGCGCAGCGCATTTCGCTCCAATCGCGGATCGGCGCGCGCAACCCGCACCTCACCCGTGCGATCCGTTTGATTGAGGAAAATATCGAGAATCCGCTCGGCACCCATGAAATTGCCGAAGAA
>RFUP01000227.1 GCA_009922885.1 Paracoccaceae bacterium | reverse complement strand
CTGCGCCAAGGGGTGATGCGGTGTGACGCCCGCGAGAAGCGTGGGCCGCACGTAATAGCCGCCGTTCGGCGCATCGCGCAAAACACCTTGCGCGGCGGTTTCCAGATCACCCGCCATCCCGAGGAAGCCGCTCACAAGCCCCTGCTGTTTCGCGGAAATCAGCGGCCCGACGTCGAGATCGGCCATCGCGGGGCCTACCTGCAACGCGCCATAGCGCGCCGCCATGCGTTCGAGCACCTCGTCATGCACCGAGCGGTGCACGAGGATGCGCGAGGAGGCCGAGCAGGTCTGGCCCGCGTTCTGGATGCCTGCGTTCACAAGGAACGGGAGTGCGCGCTCCAGATCGGCATCACCGAACACCACTTGCGGGGATTTCCCCCCGAGTTCGAGCGTGACAGGCACCACATTTTTTGCCGCCGCTTCCTGCACCATGATGCCCGTGCCCACCGATCCGGTGAAGCTGATGTGATGCACGCCGGGATGGGCGGTGAGAGCCGCGCCTGCCTCCGCGCCAAGGCCCGGCACGACGTTCAAGACCCCATCGGGCAGGCCCGCCGCTTTCGCCATGTCGGCAAAGGCGAGCGCCGTGAGGCAGGCATCTTCGGCGGGTTTCAACACGCAGGTATTCCCCGTGGCCAAAGCCGCGCCCACCGAACGCCCGATGATCTGCATCGGGTAGTTCCACGGCACGATATGGCCTGTCACCCCATGCGGCTCGCGGAGCGTGTAAACGGTGTAACCGTCGAGATAGGGGATGGTTTCGCCCATCAGCTTGTCGGCGGCCCCGCCGTAGAACTCGCAATAACGCGCCAAGGCGACTGCATCGGCGCGGGCCTGTTTCAGGGGTTTGCCCACGTCTATGGCTTCGATGCGGGCCAAGTCATCCACCCGCTCTTCCACCATCCGCCCCAAGCGCATCAGGATGCGACCCCGCTCGGCAGCACTCAGGCGCCCCCAAGGGCCCAAGCGGGCGGCTTCGGCGGAGGCCACGGCGGCGTCGATATCTTCCGCGGTTCCGCGTGCAATAGACCCGATTTCGGCCCCGTTCGAGGGATCGTAAAGCGGCAGCGTGCCGCCTTTGATCGGCGCGACCCATTCGCCGTTGATAAGGCATTTCGAGGGATCGAACCAAAGGGCTAGATCAGTCATGCGGCGGCTCCTTCCGGAAGTTTCGGCGCCGCTGCGAGAAGCTGGCGCGTGTAATCATGGCGTGGCTGGGTGAAGACCTGTTCGGTCGGGCCTTCCTCCACGATCCGGCCGCGCTGCATCACCATCACCCGATCCGTGATGGCGCGCACGACGTTCAGATCGTGGCTGATGAAGAGATAGGTGAGGCCCAAGCGGTCCGAGAGATCGGCCAAGAGATCGAGCACCTGTGCGCGCACCGAAACATCGAGCGCCGAAACCGCCTCGTCGAGCACGATCAGATCGGGGCGCGTGATCAGCGCGCGGGCAATGGCGATGCGCTGGCGCTGGCCGCCGGAAAATTCGTGGATGTATTTCTCCATATCGGCGCTGGTGAGGCCCACGGCCTCCAAGGCTTCCACCACCCGATCCCGCGCGTTTTGCGGCGGTTCCGGCATCAGATGGAACGGTTCGGACACGAGTTTCTCCACCCGCCAGCGCGGATTGAAACTGCCGTAGGGATCTTGAAACACCACCTGCATTCCGGCGCGCATCTCGTTGCCCATGGCGGGATGCACAGGTTGGCCCCGGAAGGTGATCGCGCCGCCCTGAATAGGCTCAAGCCCCAGAAGTGCCCGTGTTAGGGTCGATTTTCCGCAACCGGATTCGCCCACAAGCCCAAGGCTTTCGCCGCGCCGGATGGTGAAACTCACCTGATCCACGGCGCGGAAGGGCGCGGCGCGGCCCCAGAGGTGCCGCTTTCCCGCATAGTCGCGCACCACCCCTTCGGCCTTGAGGATCACATCGCCATCCTCGCCGCCGTCGCGCTCGGGCTGGTGCGTGGACGCGGCCAGTAGCGCCTGCGAATAGGGGTGCTGCAAGCCCGCCTGCAGGAGGCTCACCGGCCCTTCCTCCACCACCTCGCCGTTCTTCATGATGGCGATCCGGTCTGCCATTCCGGCCACCACCGCCAGATCGTGGGTGATGAGCAAAAGCCCCATTCCATCCTCGCGGGCAAGCCGCGCCAGCAGGGCGAGGATCTGCGCCTGCGTGGTGACATCGAGCGCCGTTGTCGGTTCATCGGCAATGAGAAGCTTCGGGCGCAAGGCAATCGCCATGGCGATCACCACGCGCTGCCGCTGGCCGCCGGAAAGCTCATGCGGGAAGCGGCCCATCGGGAAGCGCTCTTCGGGGAGTTCCGCCCGCGCCAAAGCCTCGCGCGCCCGCGCCCAAGCCTCGGCCTTGCCGACGCGCGCATGGATCTGCACGGTTTCCGCCACCTGCGCGCCGATGGTTTTCAGGGGGTTCAAAGCGGTCATCGGCTCTTGGAACACCATCCCCACATCGCGCCCGCGCATCTGGCAAAGCGCGGCCTCGTCTTCGTCCAGCACATCGCGACCATCCAGCAGGATGCGCCCCGTGCAAACCGCGCCTTCCGGCAAAAGCTGCATCACGGAAAACGCGGTCATGGACTTGCCCGAGCCGCTTTCGCCGATCACCCCCAGCACCTCGCCCGCCCCCACGGTAAGCGACACGCCTTTGAGCACGGGAAACCCGTGGATCGCCATATGCAGGTTCTCGATCTGGAGGAGGCTCATCGTGCCCTCCGCAAACGGGGGTCAAGCCAGTCGCGCAAGCCGTCGCCCATCAGGTTCAACCCGAGCACGGTGAGGAGGATCGCCAGCCCCGGGAAAATCGCCATATGCGGCGCGAGGGAAATCATCGTCTGGCTTTCCGCGAGCATCCGCCCCCAAGACGGCGTTGGCGGTTGCGCCCCAAGGCCCACATAGGAAAGCCCTGCTTCGGCAAGGATGCCCAGCGAGAACTGGATCGTGCCTTGCACGATCAGGAGGTTCAGCACATTCGGCAGAATATGCTCCACAGAAATGCGCGCCTTGCCTTTGCCCGCCACCCGCGCCGCCATGATCCAGTCCCGCGTCCAGAGGGAAAGCGCCGCACCGCGCGTGACGCGCGCGAAAACCGGAATGTTGAAAATGCCGATAGCGATGATCGCATTGAGCGCTGAGGGGCCGAAGACGGCAGTGATCAGAATGGCAATGATGAGCGAGGGGAAGGCGAAGACGAGGTCGTTGCCGCGCATGATAATCTCATCGAGCCAACCACCCCGATGCGCGGCGGCCGTGAGGCCTAAGGGCACGCCAAGGCCCATGCCGATGCCCACTGCCACCAAGGCCACGGCAATCGAGGTGCGCGCGCCCACCATGATCATCGAGAGGATATCGCGCCCGAAATGATCCGTGCCCAAGAGATGTGCCAAAGAGGGCGGCTTCATCTTATTGGCAATGGCGAGCTGGGTCACATCCTGCGGCATCCAGAGGAAGCTCACCGCCGCTGCCAGCGCGAACACCAGCGTCAAACCAAGACCCAGCCAAAGCGAAACCCGCCCCTTCATGCGCGCGCCCTCATTCTCTGGCCCTCAAGCGTGGGTCCACCAGCGCATAGGCCAGATCAACCGCGAAATTCACCACGATCACCGCGAAGACCAGAAGCATCACCACCGATTCCACGACGATGAGATCACGCGCGGAAATGGACTGGAACACGAGCCGCCCCAATCCCGGCAGGAAGAACACGTTTTCAATGATGATCGCGCCGGCCAGCAGAAAGGAAAACTGCATGCCGATGATCGCGGCTTGCGGCAGGGCCAAGGCGATGGCAGGCAGGGTGAGGCTTTTCAGCCCCGGCAAAAGCCCCTTTTCCCATCCGGCAAAACCGCCCGCCGGAAACCAGCGCAGCTTGATCGCGAAAACAAGCACCATGAGCATGGCGAACCAGAAATTCGGCACCGCCACGCCAAGCTGCGTTGCCCCCATCACCGCCACATCGCCCACGCGCCCGCGCCGCGCAGCGGCCCAGATACCGGCGGGAAATGCGATGAGCGTTGAAAGTGCCAAGGCATAAAGCGCCAGTGGCAAGGAAACCTGCATCCGGTCCGCGATCATCCCCGCCACATCGGTGCGATAGGTATAGGAGGTGCCGAAATCCCCCCGCACCATGCCGCCTACCCAATCGAGATAGCGCGCCAGAAGCGAGCCGTTCAGCCCCAACTCCTCGCGCAACGCGGCCAGCGTATCTTCCTGCGCATTGATCCCCAGCATGAAGGAAGCCGGATCACCCGGCACCACTTCAACCAGCGTGAAAATCACCGCCGAAGCCACCACCAGCGCCACGCAGAGCGACAGAAACCGTTTGGTTACATAGCGCAGCATCCCGTGCG
>RFUP01000226.1 GCA_009922885.1 Paracoccaceae bacterium | reverse complement strand
GAAGCACCGCGACAGCCTCTTCGTCTACCTCCCCGCCCAAAACGCGCAGATCGCCCCGATCCTCAAAGCGCTCCTCACCGCAGCCGCCCGAGGCCACCGTATCTTCGGCCACCTGCCCGGCCTTCCCACTGCAGAACTCAACCGCCTTACCGCAGCGGGCCTGCACCTCAACCCCACACCCCTCCCCCTCGATGCCATCACCGAACACGCGCGCCTGATCCTCGCCCAAGGCGGCCTCGGCCTCACCTCCACAGCGCTTGCCGCAGGCACCCCGCTCCTTCTCCTGCCCACAGACCGTGAAAAGCGCCTTACCGCAGAAGCCTGCGAAAGGCTCGGCGTCGCCCGCGTTTGTGCGCCCGAAGTCGATCCGGCCCCACTGCTGGCCGAGATGCTGGAAAACCATACCGCCGAATCCAATGCGAAAGCCCAGGCCGCGAAATTCCTCAACGAATACAACGCCGGAACCCTTCCGCTGCTCCTGAACGCAATCCACGGCCTTCTCTGATTCACCACGAATTGACTTGCACGAATCGCAGCGCCGCGCCCCATATGGGTGAAGTATTTTTTCAAGCTAAACCTTTGCGATTATCCTCTGAGGTTCCAATGGCCGCTCCCAGTGCTCTTTTTTTGAACGATCAACCTCTGCCCGTCGGAACCCCAGCCATTTCCATCGCCGAAACCGCTTTCAGCGGCAGCCTGATCGGGCAACTGAGCGCCACAGATCCGGACCCCAACGAAACTTTCACCTTCATCCTCCTCGACGATGCCGATGGCCGCGTATTCCTCTCCGGCTCGGACCTCCGCCTTAGCGAAGGCGCCACGCTTGATGGCTCAGCCGCCCCCCTCTCCGTCACCGTCCGCGTTTCTGACCGCACAGGTGCCACGCTCACCACCACCTTCCAGATCGCCGTCACCGACAACCCCACCCTCATCACCCGCTACGACGCAACACTGGCTGATGGGCTGTTCACCGCCCAAGGCGAAGCCGAGCACTTCATCGCGGGCGCAGGCAACGATACATTCGCCCCCGATGGCGCTGACATTATCGTCTTCTCCGGCAACCGCAGCGATTACAGCTTCGATTTCACGCCCGAAGACTTCGGCGGTTATGGTGGCTACGGCGGTTATGACTCCGGCGATCCCACCCCTGCTCAACTCCTGGTCACCGATCTCCGCTCTGGTGGCCCGGACGGACAAGACCTCATCCTCAACCCCTCCATTCTCCGCTTCGCCAATGGCGACTATTTCCTCTCGGAAATCCTAAGCCCCGGCGCCACAGGCCTCACCCTCGACGGTCGCCACCTCGACACCGATGGCCACCTTTCCGAAAGCCTCCAACCGGGCACTATTATCGGCCAACTCGGTATGCGCGACGCCCCCGGCATCCCGTTGATCGGCACCACCACCACCTTTGGCGTCCGCCCGGCCAATGTCACCGAACTCACCGGAATTTTCAGCATCAACGGCTCCGGCCAAGTCGTCCTCGAAGGCGCCCTCGATTTCGAACGTTTCCCGGAATACGCGTTCAGCATTTTCTACACCGATAACCTTGGCATCTCACATTTCGACACACTGCGCTTCCTCACCACCGATGCAAATGACTTCCCAAGTGTGCTCTACATCTCGGGTCGCTCCCGCCTTGCAGAAACCGATGCCGCCACTGGTGAAGTCGAGCTTGGCACCCTCGACGTGTTCGATACCGATGGCTCCGCACTCGGCTACACCTTCGAACTGACAGGCCCCAACGCCGCCCAATTCCGCCTCGACGGCACAACGCTTTTCGTCCGCGAAGGCACACTCTTCGATTTCAAAACCGATCCCTTCGTCACGCTAACCGTTTCCGTAATTGACCTCGATATCGGCACTCCTGTTCTCCTCGACATGCGGATCAACATTGACCCCTCCCGCATCGACGGAACCGCTGCCTCCGAAACGCTGGAAGGCACTGACCGCTCCGAAATCATCAACGCCCGCACCGGCGATGACACCATCCTCCCCGGCCTCGGCAACGATACGATCTATGGCGGCGGTGGTCTCGATACGGTCACCCTCGGCGTCACCCGCGCCAGCGCCACGGTCACCAAGATCGCGAACCAGGTCTACGAAGTGGCCACAGCGCAAGGCACCAAAACTCTCGTGCAAATCGAGAACATCGCCTTCTCGGACAGCACCCAATCGCTGGGTGCGCAAATCTATGGCACCGCTGGCAACGATAGCCTAACCGGCACTGAAGGCGACGATTTCATCTACGGCGGCACCGGTTCCGACACGATCCGCCCCGGCGGCGGCCGCGATTTCGTTAACGGCGCGAATGATTATGACGTCATCATCTATGATGTCCCCCGCGCCGCCGCCGAGATCGGTGTGCAAGCGATTGACGCCTTCACCGTCACCATCGCAGGCGTCACCGATACGCTCGTCCGCGTCGAGGAAATCCGCTTCACCGATGAAACCATCCTCGCCCCCCTGCCCCCCGGCTGGATCATGGGCGAACCCCACCTTCTCACGCTCGACGGTGCCGCCTATGACTTCCAAGCCGTGGGTGAATTTGTCCTCCTCCGCGAGACAGGCGGTGCGGGCCTCGAACTCCAAGCCCGCTTCATCCCCGTCCCCGGCGCGCCCGACCTCTCCATGACCGGAGCCGTGGCCATCGCTCTCGGCACGGACACGCTCCAGATCAGCGCCGCCGCCGCCACGCCGCTCCTGCTCAACGGCACAGCCACCACCCTTGCCGATGGTGAAACGCTCACCGTCGGCGCGCATATAGTGTCCCGCACCGACAATACCTATGTCGTCGGCCACGCAGGCGCGGATAATATCCTCGACTTCTCAGACACATGGATGCAATTCGCCCTGAACGACGGCTGGCTCGATCTCGCCGTCCAACTTTCCCGCAATCTCGCAGGCAGCGTCGAAGGCCTCTTGGGCAATGGCGATGGCAACCCCGACAATGACATCGCACTGGCCAACGGCACCCCCTTGGCCCGCCCCCTCACCTTCGAAGATCTCTACGGTCAATACCGCGATGACTGGCGCGTCAGCACCGAAAGCCAAAGCCTCTTCACCTATGGCGCAGGCGAAAGCCTCGCAGGCTTCTACGATCCCGACGCCCCCGGCAGAGCCGCCTCCCTCGCCGATTTCACCGCCGAAGAAATCGCCACCGCTGCCGCTGCTGCCACATCGGCAGGCCTCACCCCCGGCACCCTCACCTTCGATAACGCCGTCCTCGATTTTCTGCTCACCGGAAACCCCGACTTCTTCGCGGGCGCGGGCGGGGATGTGTTCACCGATGAAGGCGGCGCAGCCGTCGGCAACCTGCAAGAAGGCCAAACCCGCATCACCTTCGCCGTCGATCTCCGCGACGCCGCAGGCCGCGCCATCTCGGGTGCCGATGTCGCCCTTCTCAGCGGCAACGCCACCGCCCCCACCCTCGCGCTCGAAACCTCCGCCGGGCGCTACAGCGGCAGCTACGGCTCCGGCTCCACAGGCACTTTCAGCGTCAGCGCCGATGCCGCCGACCGCCCTGCAGGCGTGGCCATCACCATCACCGACGCCCTCACCGCGCTCCGCCTCTCCTTGGGCCTCAACCCCAGCTACGGCACCGCCGATGCCTTTGACTTCATCCAAGCCGATATCGACCGCAGCGGCCGCGTCACCATCACCGACGCACTCCAGATCCTGCGCGCCTCCCTCGGCCTCGCAACGACAGTCGATCCCGGATGGGTCTTCGTCGATCCCAACGCGGATCTGTCCCACATCACCGCAACCAACGTGAAAAACTTCGAAGTCGACCCGCTCGACCTCCTTGGCGATGGCGAAGCACTTACCCTCTTGGGTCTCCTCACCGGAAACGTCGAAAACGCCGTGCTCTAAACGAAAAGATCGCGCCACTTTCGCGGCGCGATCCTTTGTTCACCCCTGAAAAGGGATCAGCCGCCGTGCTTGGCGATCAGCGCCTTGGCCTGCTCGATCAGCGCGGCACCGTCGATGCCCTTGCCCTGCATATCGGCAACCCAGGTATCAACCACAGGCTTGGCCTTTTCTTTCCAGCGCGCCACTTCGGCTTCATCAAGCGTGGTGATGGTGTTGCCAGCCGCCACCGCGATATCACGGCCCGGCTTGTCGTAGTCATACATCACCTGTGCCGCGAATTCCGCGAGCTTCATACCCGACTCCGCATCGATTGCCGCGCGCACATCCTCGGGCAGGCTCTCATACTTCGCCTTGTTCATCACCATGATGATCGTGGCGGTGTAGAGCGATTCCTTGCCGCCGAACTCAAGATGGTTCTTCGCCAGTTCTGCCAAGCGGATCGACGGCGTCACTTCCCACGGAATAACCGTCCCGTCGATCACACCCTTGGA
>RFUP01000225.1 GCA_009922885.1 Paracoccaceae bacterium | reverse complement strand
ACGTCTTCGATCTGGTCGGAGGAGACCTGATCGGGCGGCAGAACCTGGTTCAGTTGTTCATAGGTGATGAAGCCCCGTTCGCGGGCTTCTGCGATCATCCGTTTGACGGCGGCTTGGGAAAGGTCGAACCCGTCGTCATTGCCTTCCGGCTCGATGGCTTCCGGGGTGTCGTCGCTGTCCTTCACGGCCATCTGTCTCTCCTCAAACGGTATCGGCGGGATATGGGTGATTCGTTTCGCGAATCAATACTGGATTGCTCTGATTCGCCAGTGCGGGCAGAAGGGTTTTTCGAGGAAGTTGCGGTTTGACCCGTTATTTATGGCGTTTTTCCACGGTAATCAGGTTCAAAATCCGCTCGAACTCTTCGCGTTCGCTGCGGGCGAGGCGCAAGCCGTTCGGTGCGGTGTCGTATTCGGCACGGTCTTCTGATTCGCTCCGTGCCGCGCGGTTGCGACTTTCGGCAGCTTCGCGGAGGCGCCATGTGAGGGCTTCATCGGCGGGGCCATCAAGCTCTTCCACCGCTTCGGCTACTTCGGCCTGCAATCCGGTTTCGGCGCGGAGTTTGGCCAATTCCTCGGCCAAGGTCATGCGGGCCTGTTCGAGATCGCCGGGGCGGCGGACGGCGGGCGCGATGGTGACGACGGGCAGGCGGAAGAGCGCTTCCACGGTTTCAGGGCCAGCGCGGCGGGCGACGTGATCGCGCAATTCGGGGCTGGGCATGACCGACATCAGCGCATCGCGGAGGCGCGCGTGATCGGGATAAGAACAGTCCATCCGCTCCAGCTCTGCCTCAAATTCGGGTATGATTTCAGGGGTGGAAATCACCGTGGCGAGGATCACGGCCTCACGTAGATGGCGCGCCGCGCCCTCGCTTGACGCAAGGATCGAGGCGCGGGCGGAGGCGGTGGGAATGGCGGGCATATCGCCCGGCTTGCCCCATGCGCGGCGAGGTGCCCCCCCTGCCCCACGACCCTGCGGCGCGCGGCGTTTCGCACCAAACAGATCGTAGCGGAGTTCCTTGATCATGTCGCCGTAATGGGCACGAAGCGAGGGGTCCTTGATGGCTTTCAGCTTGGCGCGGAGGGTTTTGTCCAAGGCGGCGCGGCGTTCGGGGCTGTCGAAGACATGGCCTTCGGTTTCACGCTGCCAGAGGAGATCGACCATGGGTTTGGCGGCGTCGAGCACAGCCTGCATGGCCGGCGCGCCCTTGGCCTTGATGAGGTCATCGGGGTCGAGCCCCTCGGGAAGGAGCGCGAAGCGGAGGGAATTGCCCGCCTCCAGAAGCGGCAGCGCCAGATCGACCACCCGAAGGCCTGCGCGGATGCCTGCCTTGTCGCCATCGAGCGCCATGATCGGTTCGGGGGCAACGCGCCACATCAGGCGAAGCTGGTCTTCGGTGACGGCGGTGCCCAAGGGGGCCACAGCGCCTTGGAAGCCTGCTTCCGAAAGCGCGATCACGTCCATATAGCCTTCGGCAACGATGAGCGGCTTGCCCTTTCCCACGGCTTCGCGGGCGCGGCCTAGGTTGTAGAGGTTGCGGCCTTTGTCGAAGAGTTCGGTTTCGGGCGAGTTCAGGTATTTGGCGTTGTCGTTCGGGTCCATCGCGCGGCCACCGAAAGCGATGGCGCGGCCTCGGGCGTCGCGGATCGGGAACATGATGCGGTTGCGGAACACATCATAGGGGCGTTTGCCCTTGTCGGAGGCTTTGACAAGGCCCGTGGCAAGGAGGTGTTCTTCGGTAATGCCTTTAGCGGTGAGCGCGTCGCGCAGGCCTTCCCAGCTATTCGGGGCAAAGCCCAACTCCCAGCGGTCTTGCGCCTCTTCCGAGAGGCCACGGCGCTTGAGGTAGTCGCGGGCGGCTTGGGCGGCACCGGTGCGGAGTTGCAGGCGGAAGAATTTGACCGCCTCGTCCATGACGGCGGAAAGCTCGGTGCGGCGATCGGCCTTCTCGGCGGCGCGAGGGTCACGGGCGGGCATCGGCATCCCGGCCTCGCGGGCGAGAATTTCGATGGCTTCCATGAAGGAGACATTTTCGGTTTCGCGCACGAAGGAAACCATGTCGCCCTTGGCGTGGCAGCCAAAGCAGTAGTAGTAGCCTTTCCGGTCATCCACATGGAAAGACGCGGATTTTTCCTGATGGAAGGGGCATGGTGCCCACCAGTCGCCCTTGGCCTGATTGGACTTGCGCATGTCCCACATGACTTTGCGCCCGACGACCTGAGCGAGGCTCAGTCGGGTGCGCAATTCGTCAACGAAGGTGGGCGGCAGACTCATAGCCATCATATAGGCATGACGGGCCGACCGCGCAAAGGGCAAGACGATCAGGCGAAGAGGTTATCTCCCGCCGCATCCTCGGCAGCGAAATAGCGGTGCAGGAAGGAGCGCGCGCGGCGTTCGGCAATCTGCATGAGCCTCCGGCGCTGCGTGGTGGGGCGCAGTTGCAACGCAACAGAGACCTCCCAAGACAGCGGGCGGCGGTCTTCGGGAAAGGAAAAATCCAGCCGGACTTTAATATTATGGGTTTTGCGGGATGCATCATACCGATGCGCCACGACTTCCGCCTCATGGACGGTCAGGTCTTGCTTCATCACTGCCTCGTATTCGGTCTTTGCGACTTCTGAGGCGGAGCTTAGCGTGGGAGTGCATCGCGCCGCACCTCCCCTTTCGGAGACGAGGCGGCGCGATAGAATAGTCACCCGTGCCGTGCGTGCACGTGGTGCATGGCTTCTTTCACTTCGCGCACGAGTGTCGAGGCCATGGAGCGGAACACCATCAAGCGCCAATCCTCGGCACCAAGCCGCGTGATATGGCCCATCATATGACCGATATGGCTGCGCGCCGTGGCCCCTTCCGGCATGGTTTGAAGATCAAGGGTGGAGAGGCGGGCCAGCGCATCTGTGGCCCCTGGATCGCCGTTCGGGGCCAAGGCCCAGATCGGGCCGGGGTTCACTTCTTCAAGGCGCATCGCGCCAGCGGTGGCGGGCAGCATCCCCGCGCAGGGGGATTTTTCAGACAGATCAAGCACGGGCACGTCCTCCATCTTTGTCAAAGAATACTGGGTCACAAACTTCGCAGAGCGTTTCGATCTTGCGCAGGTGGTCGACGAGGCGGATCACCTCGCCATGCCGCGCGCGCCCGTTTTTCAGGAAGGCGAGGCCGAGGAAATGGCCGAGCGTGGGCGAGAAGGCAACCGAGGTGACATAGCCCTGATCGTTCACGCGGATGGCGGGATCGGCCTTGTTGAAGAGGTGCGCGCCTGCGGTGAGTTGCTTGACCGCGCCCACGGGTTTGAGGCCCACGAGTTGTTCGCGCTCCGGGCCGTTGAGGCCGGGGCGGGCGGCGGCGGATTTGCCGATGCAGTCTTTCTTCTTCGACACCATCCCGTCCATGCCGATATCGAAGGCGGTGGTGCGGCCATGGATTTCGGAGTGGGTGATGAAGCCCTTTTCGACGCGGAGCACATTGAGAGCTTCAAGCCCGTAGGCCCCGCCTTCCGTGGCTTCCGCGCGGGCGACCAGTTCCTTGAAGAGCGCTTCGCCGTAGCGGGCTGGCACCGCGATTTCAAAGGCCATTTCGCCGGAGAAGGAGATACGGAAGAGCCGCGCCTTGATCCGGCCGAGCGTGACCGCGCCGCAGCCCATGAAGGGCCAGTCGGAGAGATCTTCGGTGACGATCGCTTGCAAAAGCTCGCGCGATTTCGGGCCTGCGACCGAGAATTGCGCCCATTGCTCGGTGACGGAGATGAAAGAGACGTCCCATTCCGGATGCAGGGCTTGCGAGACGAATTCGAGATGCTTCATCACTTGGCCCGCAGCGGCGGTGGTAGTGGTCATCACCCAGCGCCCGTCTTCGAGGCGCGCGGTGGTGCCGTCGTCCATCACATGGCCATCTTCGCGCAGCATGAGGCCGTAACGGGTGCGGCCTGCGGGGAGCGTGGAGAAGGTGTTGGTGTAGACGAAATCGAGAAGCTTGGGCACGTCCGGGCCGGTGAGTTCGATTTTGCCCAGCGTGGAGACATCGCAGACGCCCACGGCATTGCGGACATAGCCCACTTCGCGGTCACAGCTTTGGCGCCAATGGGTTTCGCCCTCGGTTGGGAAGTAGGAGGGGCGCCACCATTGGCCTGCGGCGATGAAGGGGGCGTTGCGATCAAGGCTCGCGTGGTGCGAGGTGGTGAAGCGTTCGGGGGCAAAGCCCGGCCCCTGCCCGCCTGCGCCCAGCGCCGCGATGGAAACGGGCACGAAAGGCGGGCGGAAGGTGGTGGTTCCGGTTTGCGGGATGCCGCGCCCGATGGCGTCGGCAAGCACCGCGAGTGCGCCCACGTTCGAGTTCTTGCCCTGATCGGGGGCCATGCCCTGCGTGGTGTAGCGCTTCATATGC
>RFUP01000224.1 GCA_009922885.1 Paracoccaceae bacterium | reverse complement strand
AGGGTTTCGGGGCGGATGAAGGGGGTGTCGCCGTAAAGGACAATCACGTCGCCTTCGAAATCCGCGAGCGCGGCGCGCGCCTGATCGACGGCGTGGCCTGTGCCTTTCTGTTCGGCTTGGAGGACGACCTCGATAGTCTCGTCCCACGCCTTGGCGGCTTTGGCGACAAGCTCGGCACCATGACCTGCGACGACCACAGTTTTCGTGGGCGCCAGCGGAGCGCCGGATTTCAGGGCGTGGTGCAGGAGCGGGGCACCTGCAAGCTTGTGGAGAACCTTCGGCAACTCGGAATTCATCCGGGTTCCCATACCAGCGGCTAGAACAGCCAATGCGATCATATTGATTAAATCTCTTTGCTTTCAGGCGGCGTCGTTTTAACCGAATGGTGGAACTCTGCAAGTAAGGCATTCATCAAGTTTCATTGCCGCTTGTGACAGGATAAGGCGGGAACCCGCTTGGGAGGGCATGTGCGGACAGTTGTTTTCGATCTCGACGGGACTTTGGCGGATACATCTGGCGATCTGATTGCGGCGGCGAATGCCTGTTTCCGCGAAATGGGGCGAGGGGATGTCTTGAGCCCCGAAAGCGATGCGCCAACGGCTTTGCGAGGCGGCAAAGCGATGTTGCGTTTGGGGCTGGAGCGGATCGCGCACCCGAAACTCGCGGAAGAGGTGGAGCGCTGGTATCCGTTCCTTTTGAAGGCTTACGGTGAGGATATCTGCACACATACGGTTTTTTATCCGGGGGCTTTGGAGAGCGTGGAGGCGTTGCGGGGCGCGGGCTATGCCGTGGCGATCTGCACCAATAAGCCCGAGAGGCTGGCAGAGGCCTTGATGGCGCGAATGGGGGCGCGGGAGATGTTCCATGCGCTCGTTGGCGCAGATACATTGCCTGTGAGAAAGCCCGATCCGCGGCCCTATTTCGAGGCGGTGCGGCGCGCGGGTGGGGATCTGTCGCGTTCGCTCTTGGTGGGGGACACGGCGACAGACCGCAACACGGCGCGGGCGGCGGAAGTGCCGTGTGTGCTTGTGACCTTCGGGCCGGGGGATGACGATGTGCGGGCGCTGGAGCCGGAGGGGTTGATTGGCCATTATGGCGAATTGGCGGGCGAAGTGGCGCGGTTGATCGGCTGAGGGTGGGCAGATGACGGAAGTGTTCAAGGGCAATTTCACGCAACAAGAACCAATCCCCGAGGCGGGGATTGAAGCTGCAGTGGCGGTTCTACGCTCGGGGCGTTTGCATCGCTACAATGTGCTTCCAGACGAGGAAGGCGAAGTGGCGGCGCTGGAGCGGGAGTTCGCGGCGGCGATGGGCGTGCCCTATTGCTTGGCGGTGGCCTCTGGTGGCTATGCCTTGGCCTGCGCGTTGCGCATCTGTGCGATATGGATCGGTTGATGGCGGTCTGTAACGGGTTGGGCGTGCAGGTGATCGAGGATTGCGCCCATACGATGGGAGCGCTTTGGAACGGGCGGCTTTCGGGGACGGAGGGGATCATTGGCTGCTATTCGACCCAGACCTACAAGCATATGAATTCGGGAGAGGGCGGTTTGCTGGTGACGCGCGATCCGGAGGTGATGGCGCGGGCGGTGATGCTGTCGGGGTCTTATATGCTTTACGGCAAGCATACGGCGGCACCTGGGGCGGAGGCTTTTGCCGATATCCGCTATGAGACACCGAATGTTTCGGGGCGGATGGACCATCTGCGCGCCGCGATCCTGAGGCCGCAACTGGCGCGGCTTTCCGAGCAGTGCGAGCGCTGGAACGAGCGATATCGGGCGGTAGAGGCGGGCGTTCGTGGCACGCCGGGGCTGACGGTGGTGGAGCGGCCGGAGGCGGAATATTACGTGGGATCGTCGATCCAGTTCCTGCTTCTCGACTGGGCTTCTGCCAAGGTGCAGGAGGTGGTGGCGCGCTGTGCGGCACGGGGTGTGGAGTTGAAGTGGTTCGGCGCGGGTGAGCCAGTGGGCTTTACCAGCCGCTATGACAGTTGGCGCTATGCGCCTTCGGAACGGATGGCGAAGAGCGACCGGATTTTGGGCGGTATCCTCGATATGCGGCTGCCTTTGACCTTCAGCCTCGAAGATTGCGCGCAGATCGCGCGGATCATCCGTGCAGAAGTGGGTGCGGTGCATCAGGCCGCGTGAGCCTGTGAGGAGGCGGACCGGGGCGCTGCCCCGGACCCCGGGATATTTCGAAAAGAGAAAGACCGGAGCGGAGATTTCCGGGGGCGGGCGGCTTTTGCTTGACCCGACTCGGGCGGCTGTGGCATCTCTAGCGCAGTTAATGAACATATGTTCAATAAATCGAAGGAGACCGCGCCATGTTCAACGCCACGATGAAATTCGACCTTGGTGAGGATGTGAATGCGTTGCGTGAGGCTGTGCACCGGTTTGCGCAGGAGCGGATCAAGCCGATTGCGGCAGAGGTGGATGCCAAGAACGAGTTTCCAGCCGAGCTTTGGCGTGAGTTCGGGGATATGGGGCTTCTGGGGATCACGGTGGCCGAGGAATTTGGCGGCGCGGGGATGGGGTATCTGGCGCATGTGATCGCGGTGGAGGAAATTGCGCGGGCTTCGGCCTCGATCTCGCTTTCTTATGGTGCGCATTCGAACCTTTGTGTGAACCAGATCAAGCTCAATGGCTCGGCGGAGCAGAAGCAGAAGTATCTGCCGAAGCTCGTGTCGGGGGAGCATGTGGGGGCGCTGGCGATGTCGGAGCCGTCGGCGGGGTCGGACGTGGTGTCGATGAAGCTGAAAGCCGAGAAGCGGAACGGCTATTATGTTCTGAACGGCAACAAGTACTGGATCACCAACGGGCCGGATGCCGATACGCTGGTGGTTTATGCCAAGACCGATATGGAAGCGGGATCGAAGGGGATCACGGCCTTTATCGTGGAAAAGTCGATGACGGGGTTCTCGACCTCGAAGCATTTCGACAAGCTGGGGATGCGCGGCTCGAACACGGCGGAGCTGATTTTCGACAATGTGGAAGTGCCCTTCGAGAATGTTCTTGGGGAAGAGGGCAAAGGCGTTCGGGTTCTGATGTCGGGGCTTGATTACGAGCGCGTGGTGCTCTCGGGGATCGGCACGGGGATCATGGCGGCCTGCCTCGACGAGATCATGCCCTATATGGTGGAGCGCAAGCAGTTCGGCCAGAGCATCGGGGATTTCCAGCTGATGCAGGGCAAGATGGCCGATATGTATACCAAGATGAATTCGGCGCGGGCTTACGTGTACGAAGTGGCCAAGGCCTGTGACCGGGGCGAGGTGACGCGCGCGGATGCGGCGGCTTGTGTGCTTTATGCCTCGGAAGAGGCGATGGTGGTGGCGCATCAGGCGGTGCAGGCCATGGGCGGTGCGGGCTATCTGAGCGACAATCCGGTGGGCCGGATTTTCCGGGATGCGAAGCTGATGGAAATCGGGGCTGGTACCAGCGAAATCCGGCGGATGCTCGTTGGACGTGAAATGATGGCTGCGATGCGATGAAAGCTTTCTATGTGCTCCTTTTGATGGCGGAGCTAGGGCCGTAATGCTGGAGCGGGGCACCTCTTGGGAGGCGATGCAGGCTGGTTTCGACTGGGCTTTGCCTGAGCGGCTCAATATGGCGCGGCAGGTTTGCGATGATTGGGCGGAGCGGGAGCCACAGCGGATCGCGATTTTCGATCCGGATCGGGGCGCGGTGAGCTATGCGGCGCTGAAGAGCATGGCGGATGCCTTGGCACTGGAGTTGCGGGCGCGGGGTGTTGAGCGCGGCGACCGCGTCGGCGTTTTGCGAACGCAAGGGGCCTGGACGGCGGCGGCACATATCGCGGCGTGGAAGATCGGGGCGATTTCCATTCCGCTTTTCAAGCTTTTCGGGCCGGATGCGTTGTTGACGCGGCTTCGGGATGCGGGGTCGAAGATCGTGATAGGCGATCTGGAGGGCCATGCTGGGCTTCGGGAATGGGGCGGGGCGGTTCTGGTGCCGGAAGAGGATCGCTTACCGAAGGGCGGGATCGAGACGGTGGACACCGGGCCGGAAGATCCGGCGGTTCTGATCTATACGAGCGGCACCACGGGAAGCCCCAAGGGCGCGTTGCACGGGCATCGGGTGCTCACAGGGCATTTGCCGGGGGTGATCGCGAGCCATGATTTTCTGGGGCAGGCGGGGGATGTGATCTGGACGCCTGCGGATTGGGCGTGGATTGGCGGCTTGTTCGACGTGTTGATGCCGGGGCTGGCGCTGGGTGTGCCTGTGGTGGCGGCGCGGATGGCGAAGTTCGATGTGGAAGGCTGCTTGGCCATTATCGGCCAGCACGGGGTGACGAGCGTGTTCTTTCCGCCGACGGCGCTCCGGATGCTGAAGGCGGCGGAGGCGGTGCTGCCGGGGTTGCGGTCGGTTGCCTCAGGCGGCGAGCCTTTGGGGGCGGAGATGCTCGATTGGGGGCGGCGGGCCTTTGGCCTCGCGATCAAC
>RFUP01000223.1 GCA_009922885.1 Paracoccaceae bacterium | reverse complement strand
AATTCATCCTCCGCGATTTCGAATGCGACGGCCTCGCCGCCAAAGGCGCGCTCCTGAAACAGGTCTGCGAAACCATCGCCGCCACCGAACCGCGCGCCCGCATCACCTGCGAGATTACCCCGCAATACCGCAACATGCGCTACTGGCTCGAGAACGACATGACCCCCGTCGACCTCGCCCGCACCGCCTCCCGCGCGCTCGGCATCGAACCCGTCTCGGTCCCGATCCGCGGCGGCACCGACGGCTCGCGCCTCACCGAAATGGGCATCCCCTGCCCGAACCTCTTCACCGGCATGCAGAATATCCACGGGCCTTTGGAGTGGATCTCGGTGCAGGACATGGCGCTCGCCACCCGCCTCATGCTCGAACTCGCACAAAAAGCAGCGCCATAAACAGGCGCACCCCTTTCATTTCTCTTTTCGAAATATCCCGGGGTCCAGGGCAGCGCCCCGGGTCTCTCCACCCGTGCTGGCCGCCCAAAGCCTCCACGGCCTCCACCGCCTCCGGATAGCGCGCCCGCAACGCCGCATCGAACGCGTCGACACTCAGGTCCGGCGCATAGCCCAAGACCTCCGCAATCACTGTCTCGGGTGCAAAGCGCTCCTCGCTTAAGATCCCGAACCCCGCCAACCAGTCGCGCTTCTCAGCATCGAGCACCCGCACCCGGTCATGCAACCGCATCGGCCCTTTGAGAAATGCCTCGATCTGCACATGGCGGTTTTTCGAAACCAGCCGCCGCAAATCCTCTTCCGTATGGCCCGCATATCGCGCGAGCTTCACGAGGAAATGCAGGGGCGTCAGCCCGTCGAAATGCAGAAGCCGTGCCGCGCGCGACGGCACCCGCGCCGACTTGGTCTCCTTACCCTTGCCCCGGAACGACCAATGGATGCCGATCCGCCAGTTCCCCTGCACGGGCACTGCGCATTTGCCTTCCGAATGCCCCGCCATCCCGTCAATGAGGAACGGCCGGTCCGCCCCCAGAATAGCCTCTTCCATCGGGCGCAGGGGCTTCGTCGTGGTGCGAAACACCCCGTCGAAAAGCCCCGTGATCGGCGCACCCGCCGCATAGGCCCGCTCCCAAACCGGAAAGCGGATTTCATGCTCCAGCCCCGAGAAACACGCGAATTCACGCGAAAGCGGTGCGCTCTGGTGCAGAAACTCGTCCGCATCCAGATGCACGATCCAATCCGCCTCCGACTGCGCCCGCGCGTGATTGGCGTTCAGCCCCTGCCGCCGCATCTGCAACGATGGTCGCCCCAGCTTCGGTGCCAATGCCTGCCAATGCGCCTCGTCACAGCGCACCACCCGCACACCCGCAAGCGTCTCCAGCTCCACCGCCACCGGATCATCCGGTCGGTCGAGATAGACATGCACCTCCGAGGCCCCCGTCCCCAGATGCCACGCCACATTGGCCAGAACCAGCACCGCTGGCTCGTCCACCGTCAACACCACTGCCCAAGTCGCGCGCGTCATCGCCTCGCGTCACCTCCGATTTGCCCTTTACCCTAGCAGCGCTCCGGCAAGAGGCGAATCGAAATTCTCCGCATGCAATTGCATACCGAAATGTGATCACACGCTTTCTGGCTGTGATCACAAATGCCTAAAACTTGCTGCATTTCGGCCGTTTATTCCAAAATGTCTTAGGAAATAGGCAATACTCGCCGTATAGCACCCCAAACGCAGCAATGATGGGACGGTTTCACCGATGAACATCCACGAGTATCAGGCGAAGGCGCTGCTTCGCTCTTATGGCGCCCCGGTCAGCGATGGCCGCGTCGTCCTCAAGGCCGAAGACGCAAAAACCGCCGCAGGCGAACTTGACGGGCCCCTCTGGGTCGTCAAAGCCCAGATCCACGCCGGTGGCCGTGGCAAAGGCAAGTTCAAAGAAGCCGACGCCGGCGAAAAAGGCGGCGTGCGCCTGACCAAATCGGTCGAGGAAGCCGCTGAAGAAGCCAAGAAGATGCTTGGCCGCACGTTGGTCACGCACCAAACGGGCGCTGCTGGCAAGCAAGTGAACCGCGTCTACATCGAGGCAGGTTCCGGCATCTCCCGCGAACTTTACCTCGCACTTCTCGTCGATCGCGCCTCCTCGCGCATCTCCTTCGTCTGCTCCACCGAGGGCGGCATGGACATCGAAGAGGTCGCCGCGTCGACCCCTGAGAAGATCCTCACCTTCACGGTTGATCCGGCCACGGGCCTGCAAGGCTTCCACGGCCGCCGCATCGCCTTCGCCCTCGGCCTCGAAGGCGCGCAGGTCAAGCAATGCGTCTCGCTGATGAGCCTCCTCTACAAAGCCTTCACCGAGAAGGACATGGAGATGCTCGAGATCAACCCGCTGATCGTCACCGACAAGGGCGATCTCAAGGTGCTCGACGCGAAAGTGTCCTTCGACGGCAACGCGCTCTACCGCCACGCCGACGTGCAGGCCCTCAAGGACGAGACCGAGGAAGACCCCAAGGAACTCGCGGCCTCCAAGTTCGACCTGAACTACATCGCGCTCGACGGTGAAATCGGCTGCATGGTGAACGGCGCAGGCCTCGCTATGGCCACGATGGACATCATCAAGCTCTACGGCGCCGAGCCCGCGAACTTCCTCGACGTTGGCGGCGGCGCCACCAAAGAGAAAGTGACCGAAGCGTTCAAGATCATCACCTCCGATCCGAACGTCAAAGGCATCCTCGTCAACATCTTCGGCGGCATCATGCGCTGCGACGTCATCGCGGAAGGCGTTATCGCCGCCGTGAAAGAGGTTGGCCTGCAGGTTCCGCTGGTCGTTCGTCTCGAAGGCACGAACGTCGAGAAGGGCAAGGAAATCATCGCGAATTCCGGTCTGAACGTCATCGCAGGCGACAACCTCGCCGATGCCGCCCAGAAGATCGTCAAGGCCGTGAAAGGCTGATCGGATGCGTTGCGTCACCCTGTCCTTGGCAATTGCTCTGAGTTCACTGGGCGCTATCGCGTCGGCAAATGAATTTGCCGCGCGCTATACCCCGGCGGCGCTGCAAATGCAGAAAACTTGCGTGGATTATGTCCTTCGTAAAGTGAATGACGGGGCAGCGCTGAGCAAAATTGGTTTGGCAACAACGCGTCAGACCAAAAAGAAGACGGTTTACCAAGGCAAAGCAGACCTCGGCAGCACCTTTGACACCGTGTATTCGGTGGATATGGGTGAAAACGCACGGGGCGTGCGGGGCTGTAGAGCCCAAGTGATCCGAACCGATTACGAAACTTCCAGAATCGTCTTCAACGCAATGATCAAGGATCTGTCCAAACAGGGCGGAAGGTTGGTTGGGGCCCCTTCTGGCGGCAACTACACTTACCATCAGTTCGCTTTTGGCCAAACCGTTGTTCAGGCAAAATCCATCCACGCCGGAAACGCGCTCACCATAGATTACTACATCCCGCGCTAAGGCGTGGTTCAGTAAAGGAGTAACTGCAAATGGCAGTCCTCGTCGACAAACACACCAAAGTCATCTGCCAGGGTTTCACCGGCAGCCAAGGCACGTTCCACTCTGAACAGGCCATCGCTTATGGCACCCAGATGGTCGGTGGCGTGACCCCCGGCAAAGGTGGCACCACCCACCTGAACCTGCCCGTGTTCAACTCGGTCCATGAAGCCGTGGCGAAAACCGGTGCCGATGCCTCCGTGATCTACGTTCCGCCGCCCTTCGCCGCCGACTCGATCCTCGAAGCGATCGACGCCGAAGTGCCGCTGATCGTCTGCATCACCGAAGGCATCCCGGTGCTCGATATGATGCGCGTGAAGCGCGCCCTGATCGACTCGAAGTCGCGCCTGATCGGCCCGAACTGCCCCGGCGTCATCACGCCGGACGCCTGCAAGATCGGCATCATGCCGGGCCACATCCACCGCCGCGGTTCCGTCGGCGTGGTCTCGCGCTCGGGCACGCTCACCTATGAAGCCGTGAAGCAGACCTCCGACCTCGGCCTCGGCCAGTCCTCGGCAGTCGGCATCGGCGGCGACCCGATCAAAGGCACCGAGCACATCGACGTGCTCGAGATGTTCCTCAACGATCCGGAAACCACTTCGATCATCATGATCGGTGAAATCGGGGGCTCCGCAGAAGAAGAAGCCGCCGAATTCCTCGCCGAACAGAAGAAGAAAGGCCGCTGGAAGCCCACCGCTGGCTTCATCGCAGGCCGCACCGCGCCGAAAGGCCGCCGTATGGGCCACGCTGGCGCCATCGTTTCGGGTGGCAAAGGCGACGCGGAATCGAAGATCGAAGCGATGCGCTCCGCAGGTATCGTCGTGGCCGAAAGCCCGGCGCACCTCGGCGAAGCCGTGATGAAGGCGATCAAGGGCTGATGGGCATGAAGCGCGGCATGTTCCTTGCACAAGAAACTCCCGCCACGCTGCTTTTTCTTTTCCTGATCGGCTGTCTCGCCGTGATCTTGTCGGCTTCCCTCCCCCTCGGGCGGGTGGCCGATGGTATCTCTACCTAGCGGTGCCGCTTCAGCAAGGAAGT
>RFUP01000222.1 GCA_009922885.1 Paracoccaceae bacterium | reverse complement strand
GGGGTCGATCCGCATTTCGTCCAGCCAGTCGACAGGCAGATACAGCCGTCCGGCACGCGCGTCGTCGCCGATGTCGCGGGCGATGTTGGTCAGTTGCATTGCCAGCCCAAGGTCGCAAGCGCGCGCCAGCCTGTACGGGTCGCGCACGCCCATCAAAATGCACATCATGGCACCGACCGATGACGCGACTCTCGCCGAATAAGACAGCACGTCTGAGAGCGTTTCGGGACGACGGTTCTGCGCGTCCCACGCAAGGCCTTCCAGCAGCGCCTCGGGCAGGGCGCGAGGCAAGTCATGGCGCGCGATGAGGTCGGCAAAGGCGCGTTCCACCGGCACATCGCGCGGGCGGCCCGCATAAGCGCGGTCCAGCCGCTCGCCCAGGGACAGAACGGCGCGGGCCTTGGCGCTGGCGCCGCCTTCGACCTCGTCCACCGCATCATCGGCCAAGCGGCAAAACGCATAGAGAACCAGCGCTGGGTCCCGCACCGAAACTGGCAATAAACGCGAGGAGGCGTGGAACGACAGGCTGCCAGTGCGAATCAGCGAGCGGCATTGGGCGATATCGTCTTGTAGGGTCTGTGCGGTCATTGCGCGGCCACCTGATCAAGGTCTGCGACAAAGGCAGGGCGAGGCGCGTCCGGCACCAGTTTGGCCAGCACCTCGGCGGTGCCGATGACGCCGGGCACGCCAGCGCCGGGGTGGGTGCCTGCGCCAGTCAGAAACAGACCCGGCAGTTCCTCGGACACGTTATGCGGCCTGAACCATGCCGATTGCAGGATGCGCGGCTCAATCGAGAAACCCGCCCCATGCGGCGAAAGATAGCGCGTGGCAAAGGTCTCAGGGGTAAAAATGCGCTCTTCGGTGATCCGGTCGGACAGGCCGGGCAGCAAGCGCTCTTCCAACATGCGTCGCATCTTGTCTTTGTAGCGCTCCGCCTCGGTCGTCCAGTCGGCAGCGCCGTGGCCCAAGTGCGGAACCGGCGAGAGTGCGTAGAACGTGTCGTCGCCCTGCGGTGCGACCGAGGGGTCCGTGACTGATGGCCTGTGAACATAGAGGCTCATATCGTCGGCCAGACGGCCTCGGGTGAAGATATCGGCGATGTGATCCTTATAGCGGGGACCGACGACGATGGTGTGATGCCCGACGTCGCGCCACATCTGCGCCGTACCCTGCGTGCCGAAATACCAGACGAACAGCCCCATGGACCAGCGCGTCCGCTTGAAGCGCGCGGGCGTCCAGCGCCGGCGCGGGCGGTTGCGCAGCAGGTGGTCGTAGGTATGGCCGGGGTCGGCGTTTGACACCACGACGCCAGCGCCCAATTTACGGCCATCGGTCAACCGGACCCCCGTCGCACGGGCGTGGTCGGTCAGTATCTCGTCAACCTCGGCGTTCTGGATGACCTGCCCGCCTTGATCCTCGATCACTCGAGCCATCGCGCGGGCAATGGCCTGCACCCCGCCCAAAGCGTAATGGACGCCGAACGCCTTTTCTAGATGGCTGACAAGGATATACATGCTCGTCACATGGAACGGGTCGCCACCGATGAAAAGCGGGTGAAAGGACAGCGCAAAGCGAAGGCGCTGATCGCGAACTCGTCGCGCGGCATGGGCATGTACCGACCGATCCGCGCGCAGCCAGGCAAATCGCGGAAGAACCTTAATCAGATCGGCCAACCTGTTCATCGGGCGTCGGCCAAGGTCCTCGTAGCCGAACCAATAGCGCTCCTCGCTATCCTTCAGGAATCGTTGATAACCCGGCAGATCGCGCGGTGATAGGCGCAAGACCTCGGCCCGCATTGCTTCCTCATCCTGCCGAGCAGTAAAGATGGATCCATCGGGCCATCGGATCTCATAGAACGGATCCATCGGCACCAGACGGATGTCGGAGTCGAAGTCACGCCCGCAGGCGGCCCACAGGTTGCGCAGGCCCTGCGGCACGGTGACGATTGTCGGCCCCAGGTCGAAACGGTGCTCCCCCGCCTTGATAGACGAGCCGCGCCCGCCGGGTTGGTCCAGACGGTCCAGCACTGTCACACGCCATCCCTTGGCCCCAAGGCGCATCGCCGAGGCAAGGCCGCCCAAACCTGCACCGATGACGATGGCATGGGTAGCGTCTGGATTGCAGGCTGCGTTGGAAATCATGACAGGCTCGCGTAAAGTGTAAATAAAGACTTACATTTTAGTTGTCATAACTCAACCGCTTTGCTCTTCCAAAGAGCATTCAGATGCCTATACTGTCTGTAATGTCTGACAGAATAGGGCGTCGACCATGCAATCGGTGACGATCAGTCTGTTCCGTTTTAACTCTCTGGCGGCTCGCCTTTGGGTCCTTGGTCAAATGGCCTTCGCGCGCACTGCCTTGGCGCGACTGCCGGGATTGCAGGCCTTCAAGCTGTGTGGTTCGGGGACCGGAGAGGGGTTCACGCCACGTCCCAACTGGGGCGTCTGGGCAATCGTCGCGGTATGGGACGACGACAGCCATGCGCGAGAGGCGCAAGCCTATGCGCGTATCTTCCGCGGTTGGCGACTGCGCGCTGCCGAGACATGGACCCTGCATCTAGAGCCCTATCAATCGCGCGGCCGTTGGGCGCAAGCCGAGCCCTTCGCACCGCATGGCACATCAGGGCAAGGACCAATATTGGTCCTGACGCGAGCAAGCGTGCGGCTGTCGCGCATCATGGCCTTCTGGCGCCAGGTGCCTGATATTTCGGCGCGCATCGGCGCGAACACAGACGTCTTGTTCAAGATCGGCATCGGCGAGGTGCCTTTTGCCCATCAGGTGACAGTCTCGATTTGGCCTGATGCGGATCGGCTCAGCGCTTTTGCCCATCACGGGCCCCATGCACAGGCGATCAAGGCGGTGCGGCAGGGCCAGTGGTTCGCAGAGGAGCTCTATGCCCGATTCCGCGTCTCGGGATCCGAGGGGACATGGGGCGGACGTGATCCGCTTTCCGGGTTCGAAATGAAAGGACTTACGGCATGACTGCCTATCCATTTTCCGCAATCGTCGGCCAAGATGAGATGAAGCTGGCGCTATTGTTGAGCGCGGTCGATCCCGGCTTGGGCGGTGTCCTGGTATTGGGAGATCGAGGCACTGGAAAATCGACGGCAGTGCGCGCGCTGGCTCAGGTGTTGCCACCGATCACCGTGGTTCGAGGGTGCCCCGTCAGCAGCAGCGAACCGTCGGAGTGCCCAGAATGGGTCGATTTGGCTGATGCTGAATTGGTCGAGCGCATGACCCCCGTCGTCGACCTGCCTCTGGGCGTGACCGAGGACCGGGTGACCGGCGCTTTGGACATCGAACGTGCGCTGACGCAGGGGGAAAAGGCATTTGAACCCGGGCTCTTGGCCCGTGCCAATCGCGGGTTTCTGTATATCGACGAGGTTAACCTGCTGGAAGATCACATCGTCGACCTGCTTTTGGACGTCGCACAATCGGGCGTCAATCTTGTCGAACGCGATGGGTTGAGCATTCGCCACGCGGCGCGTTTTGTGCTGATCGGTTCAGGCAACCCCGAAGAGGGAGAACTGCGCCCGCAATTGCTCGACCGCTTTGGCCTGTCCGTCGAGGTCACGTCGCCGCGCGATATCGAAACACGAGTCATGGTGATTGAGAGGCGCGATGCTTTTGACCGCGACCGAGCGGCCTTTATCGCCGAATGGCAACCCGCTGAAGACGACCTGCGCGCCCGCATCACCGCCGCGCGTCGGATTTTGCCGACCATCGCGACGCCTTCGACGGCTCTCTATGATGCGGCAGCCCTGTGCATCGCGCTGGGCTCGGATGGGCTGCGGGGCGAACTGACGCTCATCCGTGCCGCCCGCGCCATGGCGGCGTTGGACGGCGAAACCCGCATCAGTCGCGCTCATTTGCGCCAAATCGCGCCCATGGCGCTGCGCCATAGGTTGCGCCGCGATCCGCTGGACGAGTCGGGCAGCAGCACCCGTGTGCAACGCCAGTTGGACGAGGTTCTGCCCTGAGCGCGTTTGACCTCAGTCGCCACCGGCGTGGTGGCCGGTCGTCGCCCGGGGATCCGTGGCGGCGGGTCGAAAAGGCCATGGCGATTCTTGCGATAGCCCCCGAGGCGGTGGGTGGCCTCTGGCTGCGGGCCCGTCATGGTCCGGTGCGCGAGTGTACGCTGGCGGCCATACCCCATCTTAGTGCGCGGCGCCTGCATCCGGGGGTGGATGATGAAACGCTGATGGACGCGACCGATCTGGTCGCAACGCTGACACATGGGCGTCCGATGCGTCGCGCGGGGCTCTTGAAGGCGAATGGTGTTTTGTGTCTGAGCCAAGCCAATGCCTGCGGCGCGGGGCTGGCCGGTCGGCTGGCGCAGCGGATGGATCAGGGGGGCATAGCGCTTGTTGCCTTGGACGAAAGCGCCGATCCGCAAGACACGATCCCAGCGGCGTTGGCCGACCGCATGGGGCTGTTCGTCGATCTGGAGGGGATCTTGCCCTCGCAGACCGAGTCGCTGGACGAT
>RFUP01000221.1 GCA_009922885.1 Paracoccaceae bacterium | reverse complement strand
TGATTTGCGGCGCGGGGCTGAGGGACTTCAGGCGCTGGGCGAGGACTGCGGGAATGCCGTTTTCTGCTTTGGAAATCAGGAGCATATCGGCGACGCGGACCTGATCCTGGAGCTGGGCGCCGATGAGGGGATCATCGGCAAGCGCGGGCCAGTTTTCAGCATCTACGACCACGGCGATGCCGCCATAGCTCATTTCCGGTTCGGTGCGGGCGGCATCGGCGATCTTGGCGGGATCGGCCACGCCGGAGGCTTCGATCACGAGGTGATCGGGGCGGGGGCGGCGATCAAGGGCGTCGCCCATGGCCATGAAAAGATCAGAACCCATGGTGCAGCAAACGCAGCCGTTCGAGAGCGTGAGCGTATCGCCATCGGCGGCGGTAATGAGGCTCGCGTCGATGTTGATCGCGCCGAAGTCATTGACCATGACCATGATGCGTTGGCCGTGATCTTCGGCCAAGAGGCGGTTGAGCAACGTGGTTTTGCCCGCGCCGAGATATCCTCCCAGCACGGTCAGGGGCAGTCTGGGCAATGTCATGCCGTAAACACCTCTCCTCCGAGGACGGTTCCGAGTACGGGTACATCCTTGAGGGCGGCGGGGTCGACTGCAAGGGGGTCATCGCCCAAAACGGCGAAATCGGCGCGTTTGCCGGCTTCGATAGAGCCGATTTCGCTGTCCAAATGCATGGTGTAGGCGGCGCCGAGGGTGATGGCGTGCAGCGCTTCCATGACGCTGACGCGCTGGGCTTCCCCCAGAATGCGACCCGTCATGGTTTGGCGATTCACGGCGCACCATGCGGTAAAGAGGGGGCCTAGGGGCGTGACGGGCGCGTCGGAGTGGATGGTGGCGTGCACGCCGGAATCCAGTGCGGAGCGCAGCGCATCCATCCGCTCGGCGCGGTCATTGCCGATGGTGAGGGCGGCGTGCTGGTCGCCGTAATACCAGATGTGGTTCGAGAAGATGTTGACGCAGATGCCGAGATCGCGGCAGCGCTCGAACTGGTCGACGCCCATCATCTGGGCGTGTTGCAAGATGTGGCGGGCATCGCGCCACGGGTGGCGGCGGGCGGATTGTGCGATGGCTTCGATGGCGACGGCGCTGGCCTCGTCGCCATTGGTGTGGATGTTCATTTGCACGCCTGCGGCCTGCATCGCATCCACCATGGCGTGGATTTCCTCTGGAGCCATGTTCCAGATGCCGTTCGGCTGGCCACCGACGTAGCCCGGCCATTTCACGCGGGCCGTCCAGCCTTGAATCGAGCCGTCTGTCATGAGTTTGACGGTGCCGAGGCGGAGGCGTTCAGTGGATTTTGCCTTATACCGCAGCGCCATTTGCGCGCTTTCAGTGGGATTTGTGCCTGCAACGCCGAGAGCCGGGGCGAGGCGGAGCGGGAAGGTTTTCTCGCCCGTGACTTTCAGGAGGCGCGCCACGTCTTCGTCTTCGAGTTGGGCGTAAAGATCGGTGGCTGTGGTGACGCCTGCGCGGCGGCAAACCTCGGCATAGGTGCGGATGGCGTCTTCAGTCTTGGTCATTTGGCGGAAATCGATGCCGCAACGGCGCATCAGCGGGAACATGGCGGCCATTTCCTGCAACTCGCCCGTGGGTTCGCCATCGGGGCCTTTGACGACGCCTTCAGCATTGGTGTGGCGATCATAGCCGACCATTTCCAGGGCTTTGGAGTTCACGCCCATGAGGTGGAAGTTGGCATACATGATGACGACGGGGCGGGTGGTGGAAATCGCGTCGAGATGCTTTTTGCTCAGGCGCTCGCCAGAGAAGAAGATCGGGTCTAGACCCCAGCCCACGAGCGGTTCGCCTTCGGGGAGGGACTTTTCCACTTCCTTAAGATCGGCCACGACAGTGGCGAGATCGGGCTTGCCTTTCCACCACTTGCCTTGAGGGTCCATGCGGTCGTGGTAGCCGGCATAGAAAAAGTTCCAGATGATGCCCGCCATCATATGCGCGTGACCCTCGACCATGCCGGGCATGAGCACCTGATCCGAGAAGCGGGCGTCATGCTGCACGGGCCCCCATTGATCGGCGCAATCGCTGCCGCCGACCGCGAGCACTTTGCCGTCACGCACCGCGACATGGGTGGCCTCGGGGCGGTTCGGGTCCATCGTGATGATTTTCCGCGCGCGGTAGACGGTGATCTGGCTCATTTTTGCCTCCCTGTTTGCCTCAGGCGTAAACGAGCTTTGTGGTTCGGGAAAATAGATTTACTGTCGCGGTAAGGCACAGATTTTGTAGGAACGGCATGAACTTTACGTTGAAGCAGTTGCGCTACTTCGATGCGGCGTTGCGGACGGGTTCCATCGCAGGGGCCGCGGCGGAAATGCACATATCCCAAAGCTCGATCACGGCGGCTATTGACGCCGTGGAGCAATCCGCAGGCGCGGAGTTGTTCCGGCGGGTGCCTGCGAAGGGATTGCAGCCAACAGAAACAGGCCGGACAGTGGGGGCGCGGGTGGCGCAATTTCTGGAACAGGCGCGGATTTTTGAGGCAGACCTGATGTCTGTGAAGGGGGATCCGGCGGGCACATTGCATATGGGATGTTACGCGCCGACGGCCCCCTACGTGTTGCCGCGATTGCTCAAACGGCTTTCCGCGACCCATCCGGGGATCCGGGTGGATTTGAAAGAGGGCGATTTCGAATCGATGGTGCAGCGGCTCGTTTCTGGGTCAATCGACGTGGCGCTGACCTACAGGCGCACGATTCCTGAAGGCATGGCGTTCGACCCGCTGCTGATTGCGCGGCCTTGGGCCGTGCTGCCGGAGGATAGCCCGTTGGCGACGCAAGAGGCCGTCAGGCTAGAAGAGCTGGCGCCCTTGCCGATGGTTCTTTTGGATCTGCCAACCACCGAGGTCTATTTTCGCAAGGTCTTTTCCGATCATGGCCTAACGCCGAATGTGGTGCATCGCACGAAGTCGAGCTCTGTGCTGCGCGGGTTGGTGGCCAGCGGATTCGGGTATTCGGTGCTCAATATCTGCGGCATGGCCGACCGGATGGGGGGCTCGGGCTATGTGTCGCGGCCCATTCTCGGTGATCTGGATTGCCCCGAGTTCGGGGCGGCTTACTCCCCCGCAACAAGAAGGTCGGCGATTGTAGAAGCCGTATTGGCCGTGGCGCGCTCGCTTTCGGGAGAGCGGGCTTTTGAGGATCTGGTGCTAAAGCCGTAAAATCATTTGATGCATTTTGTGTGTTTAATCTCACCAGAAAACACTGTTTCCCGTATTAACGGACGCGGCTAGCCTGTAAAAAATAACAGGACAACAGGGAGTCCACCAATGAAGCTCATGACCCGTCTGATGGGAGCCGCGGCGATTGCGGTTTCTGCTATGTCTGCCACGCCCCTTTGGGCGGACGGCTCGCTCGTCATCATGTCAACTCAGGTCCCGCGTCACTTGAACGGCGCAGTGCAATCCGGCATCGCCACGGCTGTTCCGTCGACGCAGCTGTTCGCCTCTCTCGTGCGCTACGACAATGGCTGGGACCCTCAGCCCTATCTGGCAAAATCCTGGGAGGCCTCGGCCGATGGCAAATCGGTGACTTTCCATCTGGTTGAAGGTGCAACCTTCCACGACGGCACGCCGATCACCTCGGAAGACGTGGCGTTCTCGATCATGACGATCAAGGCGAACCACCCCTTCCAGTCCATGTTCGCGCCCGTGGAAGCGGTTGAAACGCCCGATGCGAACACGGCCGTGATCAAGCTTTCGCAGCCGCACCCGGCGCTGATGCTGGCACTTTCGCCCGCACTTGCGCCGATCATTCCGAAGCATGTTTATGGCGACGGGCAGGATGTTAAATCTCACCCCGCCAATAGTGCCGTGGTGGGCTCTGGCCCCTTCAAGCTGAAGGAATTCACACCGGGTGAAGCGATCATTCTTGAAAAGAACCCGAACTTCTTCCTCGATGGCCGCCCGGTTCTGGACGAGATCCTGATCCGTATCGTGAAAGACCCCTCGGCGCTACTGATCGCGATGGAGAACGGCGAAGGCGATATGTATCCCTACATGGCTGGCAGCCAGGAAATCAAGCGTTTGCAAGAGGTTGAGGCGCTTGAGGTGACGGCAGAAGGCTATGCGGCGATCGGCCCGATCAACTGGCTCGCCTTCAACACGGCATCGCCCAAACTGGCCGATAAGCGGGTGCGTCAGGCGATTGCCTATGCCGTGGACCGTGACTTCATCATCAAGGCGCTGCACCGTGGCGTGTCGACCGCACAGCGTGGCCCGATCATCGAAAGCTCGCCCTTCTTCGAGGCGGGTATCGAGGAGTACAAGGTTGATCTGGAAAAGTCGAAAGCGCTGCTGGCAGAAGCTGGCGTGGCTCTGCCTCTGGCACTGACCATCGACTACATCCCCGGTCCGAAGGAGCAGCAGCAATCCATCGCGGAATACCTCAAGTCGCAGCTGGATAATCTTCCGTTTACCAAGAAAGAAAGTTAATTTCTCAACGCACCAAGACCATCAGTCTGCAGGTATTCACCAGGATTTCCATCCCCATTAGGAAGAGTAAGCGTGTTGCT
>RFUP01000023.1 GCA_009922885.1 Paracoccaceae bacterium | reverse complement strand
CGGTGCGATTTGGAGGCCACGACCATCAAGCCGCTATTGTCCGGGCGGGACACGCGCAAGCGGCGGGTTTCACCCACGGTATCCTTGTCGAAAGGCCCGATTTCCTCAACGGCATTGCCGCCCTTGTCGGTGTAGAAGAGCCGCTCTTTCGCGGGCGCATAAACCACCCCGCGCACAGGCGAGCCATCCAGAACATAGGCGATATTCACGGTGAAATCGCCACGGCGCTGGACGAATTCCTTGGTGCCATCAAGCGGGTCGACCACAAGAAACGTGCGCACGTCCTGCGAATGGCTCGTTGCTTGCTCTTCTGTAACCAGAGCTTCGTCAGGGAATGCCGCACGCAAGCCTGCCGCGATTAGGGCATCAGCGGCTTCGTCGGCTTCTGTCACAGGGCTCGCATCGGATTTCGTTTTCACTTCAAAATCGGGAGCATTGTAAATTTCCATGATCTTGTCGCCCGCCTCCAGCGCCAAGCGCCGCATGACACGCTCAAGTTTTTCGTAATCCACTGCCTGTACTCCTGACGAAATGCGCGCGGCTATCCTCTCGGATTGATCGGGAGCCGCTGCCCTCTTATGATGTTAGAAATCGGGATCAGCAAGTTGTCCCACCAACCTGACCCCGCAATAGGGGAGCGAGTGCCCATGTTCCAGTCGCGCAGTACCAGCAAATCCTTTCTCGCCTCGGCTTTCACGATCTTCGAACTCACCTACCATGGTGTGGTGCGCTCGGTGCGCAAAAGCCATGGCAACGCGCTGATGTCGATCCTGACGAATATGCTGCAAGCGGCGATCTTCGTTCTGGCCTTTTTCGCGATGTTCGAAATCCTCGGCCTGCGGCGGACAGCCGTGCGGGGCGACTTTCTGCTCTACATCATGTCGGGGATCTTCCTATACATGACCCACACGAAAACCATGGGGGCCGTGGCAGGTGCCGAAGGCCCTGCCAGCCCGATGATGCAGCACGCGCCGATGAACACGATCATCGCAATCCTCTCCGCAGCTTTCGGCGCGCTCTACGTCCAAACGCTATCGCTTATCGCGATCCTCTTCATCTATTACACGATCGTCCCTTTCGAGATCGAGAATGCCGCTGCAGCCTATGGAATGATCCTGATTTCATGGCTTTACGGCATTGCCCTCGGCATGGTGTTCCTCGCGATCAAACCGTGGAATCCGGGCGTGGTGAGCATCATGTCCACGGTCTACCAGCGCGCCAATATGATCGCGTCCGGTAAGATGTTTCTCGCCAACAGCCTCCCCGGGTATATGCGCGACATGTTCGACTGGAACCCGCTCTTCCACCTTATCGACCAGTGCCGCGGTTTCACCTTCCTGAACTACGACCCGCATTATTCGTCGATCAGCTATCCGATCTACGTCTCGCTCGTTTTCCTCGTTCTGGGCCTTTTGGGCGAATTCTATACCCGCCGGGCGGTCTCGATTTCGTGGAGTGCGAAACGATGAAGCTATTGGTCGGGGCTTTCGCGCTTATGCCGCTTTCTGCCATGGCAAAAGAGTTTCCAGCGGCATTCTCCGTGTCCGGCGTTGCGGCGAACGATGTGCTCAACATCCGTGCCGAACCTAGTTCGGCCGCGCCTCTTCTTGGCCATTTCGCTCCGGATAAGCTTCGGGTCGAAGTGCTGGAAACCACATCGGATGGCAAATGGGGGTTGGTCGGTCTGCCGGAAAGCAATGGCTGGGTCTCGATGCGCTACCTCGCCCCGCTGCCTGACGCCTCAGCCCCCATGCCCCTTCCGATGGTCTGTCTCGGCACCGAACCCTTCTGGTCACTCGGCCTCACTGGTCCTGAAACGGCGCTCTGGAAAACACCTGAAATTACGGAAGAAATCACGCTCATCTCCAGCGCGAAAGCCCCGCTTGGATATTTCGCCACCCTCACTGGTTCGGACCGGGGCGAGCAGGTTCTTATCGTCACCAAGGAGCAATGCTTCGACGGCATGTCAGACCGCCGCTTCGGCTTCTCGGCGCGGCTCTTCCAGCAGACCGAACGGGAAAACACGCTCCTGTCGGGCTGCTGCACCCTGCAAGCGGACTAATCTACCATTTCTCTTTTGAAAATATCCCGGGGTCCGGGGCAGCGCCCCGGCGCGTTGCAGTCTCACAGGCCAGCGAGGCGTTGAAACACAGGCTTTGCTTTTCGCCGCGTTGCCCCATCTAATGTGCCTGAAAACAGACTATGGAGGCATCATGCCGAAATACGAGAAACGCGCCGAAGCGATTGCAGCCCTTTCCCCGGAGGAATTCTGGGTCACACAGGAAAGCGGAACGGAGCGGCCCGGAACAGGGAAATACCTCTACAACAAGGGCGTCGGGATCTACGTCGATATCGTTTCCGGTGAACCACTGTTCGCATCCTCCGCCAAATACGAATCCGGGTGTGGCTGGCCGAGCTTCGTGAAACCGATCGAACCCGAAAACGTCGTCGAACTCCGGGACATGACCCATGGCATGATCCGCACTGAAGTCCGTTCGCGCCACGGCGACAGCCATCTGGGCCATGTCTTCCCCGACGGCCCGCGCGATCGTGGTGGACTAAGATACTGTATTAACTCGGCTTCTTTGCGCTTCATTGCCAAAGAGGATATGGAGGGCGAGGGCTATGGCGCCTATCTGGACAAAGTGGAGGACATCGATGGCTGAAGAACGCGCAGTGTTGGCAGGCGGCTGCTTCTGGGGCATGCAAGACCTCATTCGTCGCCTTCCCGGCGTCACCCGCACCCGTGTGGGCTACACCGGCGGCGATGTGGCAAACGCCACCTACCGCAATCACGGTACCCATGCCGAGGGTATCGAGATCTGGTTCGATCCGGCGAAAACCAGCTATCGCCGCTTGCTGGAATTCTTCTTCCAGATCCATGATCCGACAACACCCAACCGTCAGGGCAATGACATCGGCATGAGCTATCGCTCGGCGATATATTATTGCAATGACGCGCAAAAGGCCGAAGCACTCGATACGATTGCCGATGTCGATGCCTCCGGTCTTTGGCCCGGAAAGGTGGCCACCGAGGTCGAGCCCGTGAGCGATTTCTGGGAGGCCGAGCCCGAGCATCAGGACTATCTGGAGCGCCACCCCAATGGCTACACCTGCCATTACGCCAGGCCCGGTTGGGTCCTGCCGCGCCGCGCGGCGGAATAGGAAAAGGGCGGGATTTCCCGCCCTTTTTCATGTCTGGCATCACCTGCTCCTCACTCCAAAGCACCCAGAATTTTTCCCCGTGCTGTCAGCCTGTTAACCTCTCGAATTCCCGTTTCCGAAGCGTATGGATTGCGTATGGCAAGCGTATGGCTTGCGTCATGACGTTGACGGCGCGCGAGACCCTTACAGCACCGCGCGCCGCCTGCCCTCTCCGCAAACGCTGGGTGCTTTCCAGGGCGGTATCTCCCATCGATCCGGAAGGCTCTTTGGTGAAGCCTTGCCGATTTCGCATGGCAGCCTTGCCGTTGACCTTTTCGCTAAGAGGCACGAGCATCGGCAGCGCGAACAGGGAGAGGCGTATGGAGCCGGTCAAAGGGATCACCTTCAAGATTGCGGCGGTGATGGTCTTCATCTGCATGTCGTCTCTGATCAAGGCGACCGCACCCGAAGTCCCACCCGGAGAAGCGGTGTTCTTCCGCTCGTTCTTCGCCATCCCGGTGATCCTCGGCTGGCTCTGGTGGCGGGGAGATCTTGCCACGGGGCTAAGAGTGAAATCGCCCATGGCGCATTTCTGGCGCGGCCTTGTCGGCACCTCGGCCATGGGTTTCGGCTTTGCCGCGCTGGGCTTCCTGCCGCTCCCGGACGTAACCGCGATCGGCTATGCCACACCGATGCTCGTGGTGATCTTCGCTGCGATGTTCCTTGGTGAGGAAGTGCGTGCCTTCCGGTTGGGGTCGGTGGCCTTGGGCCTCACCGGTGTTCTGATCATCCTTGCGCCCAAACTCTCGCTTCTCGAAAACGATATGGTCAGCCGTGGCGAGGCGTTGGGGGCGATCCTTGTTCTCATCGCAGCCGTCTTCGCCGCACTGGCAGGCATCCACGTGCGCCAGATGGTGAAGACCGAACAAACCTCCGCCATCGTTTTCTACTTCTCGGCAACGGCCAGCCTCCTCGGCCTTTGCACGCTGCCGTTCGGGTGGGTGGTGCCTAGCGTGGAACAGGCCGCGTTTCTCGTCAGCGCGGGGTTGCTTGGCGGGCTTGGCCAGATCTTTCTCACCTCGGCCTACCGTTATGCCGATGCCAGCGTTGTGGCCCCGTTCGATTACACCTCGATGATTTTCGCGGTGCTGATCGGGTTCTTCGTCTTCGATGAAGTGCCAACTTTTCAAACCCTGATGGGTGGCTCCATCGTGATTTTGGCAGGGGTGATGATCATCCTGCGCGAACACAGCCTCGGCCTTAAACGCGGAAAAGCCCGTCAGGGCATGACGCCGCAGGGCTAACTCAAACGGCTTTCTCTTTCGGAAATATCCCGGGGGGTGAATGCCGGAGGCAGAGGGGGGCAGCGCCCCCTTCCTACCTCAGATCAGCCAACGCGCGGCTCGCATAGGCGAAGGGCATCGCGATCCGGCGGAAGCGACCCAAGGGAATGCGCGGGGGCTGTGCCTGCATGAGCCGGGGATAGAGCGCGGGCTTCTGGCCGGAAACCAGATCCGCCAACAGCTTTCCGGCAAAGCTTCCCATCGCCACGCCGTTGCCGTGGTAGCTGAGGGCAGCCCATGTGTTGGGTAGTTCAAGCACAGGGCCTGCGAACGGCGCGCCGTGGGCCGCGAGGGAGACCATGCCGGACCAGTTCCACGGGCTTTCCACATGGGACCATGCCGGAAAGAGGCGATCGAAGTGTTGGCGGGTGGCTTTGGCCATGCCTTCGTCGGCGCGGCGCGAGGAAAGGATCCCGCCGCGCATTCCGAAGAGGAAGCGGCCATCTGGAAGCAGGCGGAAATAATGCAGGAGGCCCCGGCTGTCGTAGGCCATCTGCGCCGATGTCCAGCCTGCTTCGGCCTGCTCGGCCTTCGAGAGCGGGCGCGTCAGGAGCACGTTCGATTGTGCGGGCATGAAGCGTGCGCCGAGCCAGTTCGGCAGGTTTTCCGAGGAATAGCCGTTGGTGGCGACGATCAGGCGTTTTGCGGTGACGGTGCCTTGTGGGGTGTGGAGCCTGTGTGGGGTGCCGGGGGCGAGTTTGGTGACAGGCGTTGCGCTGAAGATGCGCACGCCTGCGGCCTGTGCGGCGTCGCTGAGGCCTTGGATGTAGCGGCGGGGGTGCAGCCCGAAGCCCAAGGGGATCGTTAGTCCGCCGTGCCATGGGCCTGCCATGCCGAGGCCGTCGAGGTCTTCCGAGGTGTGGAGCGTGGGGCGTAGCCCGTATTCCGCTTCTACTTCGGACGAATGTTCGACCAGATCGCGGAAGGCGCGGGGGGAGTGGGCGAGGATGGTTTCGCCATTGGAATGGGTCTGGGCGTCGATATCGTGATCGGCGAGGAAATCCGCGACGTGGTCGATGGCGGTGCGTTCGGCGTGCCGCCATTCGGCAAGGCCTTCGGCGCCGTGGCGGGTGCGGATCGCTTGCGACGAGAGCCGCGCGCCGCCCAAGCAGCAGAAGCCGCCGTTGCGCCCTGAAGCGCCATGGCCGGGGAAATGTTCGTCGAGGACCACGACGCCGAGGCCTGCTTTCGCCAGATGGAGCGCGGCGGTGAGGCCTGTGTAGCCTGCGCCGATGATGGCGATGTCGGTGGTCATATCGCTCGAAAGCGCGGGGGTGAGGAGCGCGCTATCGGGCACATCGGCGGCCCAGCCGCAGAGGGCGGCGGGGCCGGGGCCGTAGGCATAGGCACCAAAGATGCGGCGCATGGCTTAGCCTGCTGCGCGGGCAGCCGCCTGCTCGTCGCGCTTCTGGCGCTGGGCGGCGCGTTTGGTGGCGAGCGATGTGCCGATCACGCCGACGGCAACGATGGAGATCATGATCGTGCAGAGCGCGTTGATTTCGGGCGAGACGCCCAAGCGCACGGCGGAGAAGATCTTGATCGGCAGCGTTGTAGCCGAGGGGCCTGCGGTGAAGGAGGCGATCACCAGATCGTCTAGCGAGAGGGTGAAGGCCAGAAGCCAGCCCGAAATCACCGCAGGCGCGATGATCGGCAAGGTGACGAGGCGGAAGGCCGAGAAGGGCGAGCAGCCGAGATCAAGGGCTGCTTCTTCGAGCGACTGGTCGAAGGTGACGAGGCGCGAGGAGACCACGACCGAGACGTAGCACATCGCGAAGGTCGTGTGCGCGAGGATGATGGTGAAGACACCGCGATCCACGCCGAGCGAGATGAAGAGCAGGAGAAGCGACAGGCCAGTGATGACTTCGGGCATCACGAGCGGCGCGTAGATCATGCCCGAAAAGAGCGTGCGGCCGGGGAAGCGGCCAGCGCGCACCAGCACAAGTGCGGCCATGGTGCCCAGAACTGTGGCCAGCGTGGAGGCGGCGACGCCGACTTTCAGCGTGACCCAAGCGGCATCAAGGAAGGCTTGGTTTTGCAGGAGCTCGCCATACCACTTCGTTGAAAACCCGGCCCAGACTGTCACCAGTTTGGAGGCGTTGAAGGAGTAGATCACGAGGATCACCATCGGCAGGTAGAGGAAGGCGAAGCCGAGGGTGAGGGAGGTGACGTTGAACCACGAGAGACGTCTCATTTGCCGGCCTCCCGCTGTTTTTGCTCGTTCCGTTGGAAGAGGATGATCGGGATGATCAGGATCGCGAGGAGCACCACGGCCACGGCGGAGGCCACGGGCCAGTCGCGGTTGTTGAAGAACTCTTCCCAGAGCACTTTACCGATCATCAGGGTTTCCGAACCGCCCAAGAGCGAGGGGATCACGAATTCGCCGAGTGCCGGAATGAACACGAGGAAGCAGCCTGCGATGATGCCGGGGCGCGAGAGCGGAATGGTGATGAGCCAGAAGGCCTTGGTGCGCGTGCAGCCGAGATCTTCGGCGGCTTCGAGAAGCGAGCCGTCGAGCTTTTCCAGTGCCGAGTAGATCGGCAGGATCATGAAGGGCAGGTAGGTGTAGACGATGCCGATATAGACCGCGATTTTCGTGTTCATGATGATCAGCGGCGCGTCGATCACGCCGAGCCAGAGCAGGAACTGGTTGAGGAAGCCTTCGGTCGAGAGGATGCCGATCCACGAGTAAACGCGGATGAGGAAGGAGGTCCAGAAGGGCAGGATCACCAGCATCATCAGCGTGGGGCGCCATTCATCGGGGGCTTGGGCCATGCCGTAAGCGATGGGGAAGCCGACGAGGAGCGCAAGGGTGGTCGAAATCGCGGCGATTTGCAGCGAAGACAGGTAGGCTTTCCAGTAGAGCGCATCTTCGGTGAGGAAGACAAAATTCTCGAAATCAAGCTCGGACCAGAAGGCCTTGAACCCTGCCCAGCCTTCGGAGAGGTCGAGCGTGGGGGTGTAGGGCGGGATCGCGAGGGCGGTGTCCGAAAGGCTGATTTTCAGCACGATCAGGAAGGGCACCAGAAACAGGATCAGGAGCCAGAAGTAGGGGACGGAGACGAGACTGAATTTCCGCATTCTCGCCTCCCTTATTCGGCCAGAAGAATGGCGGCTGTATCGGTCCAGGAGAGCCAGACCTCGTCTTCCCAAGTGAAGGGGCGAAGTGCGAGGCGGCGGGTGTTGGCGGTTTGGGCGCGCACCATCGTGCCGTTCGCGAGGCGCACGTGATAGGTGGAGAGGTTGCCGAGATAGGCCACGTCGATGATGCGGCCTTGCACGGCGTTGGTCATGCCTTGGGGCTTCTCGGTGTGGATCGCCACTTTCTCGGGGCGGATGGCGAGATAGGCTTTGCCGCCGTCGGGAATGGCGATCAGTTCGCCTTCTTCCTTGCGGGTGTGGAGCGGGGCCACGCCTTCGGCCCAAGTGATGTCATAGCCATCGCCCGCACGTTTGGCGGCGCCTTCGATGATGTTCACGTCGCCGATGAAATCGGCCACGTAGACGGAGTTCGGAGCTTCGTAGATATTCGAGGGCGTGGCGACCTGAATGACGCGGCCTTCGTCCATCACGGCGATGCGGGAGGCGACGGTCATGGCCTCTTCCTGATCGTGGGTCACGATCACGAAGGTGGTGCCGGTTTTCTCCTGAATATCCATCAGTTCGAACTGGGTTTCCTCGCGCAGCTTCTTGTCGAGCGCGCCAAGGGGTTCGTCGAGTAGGAGGAGTTTGGGGGCGCGGGCGAGCGAGCGGGCGAGGGCCACGCGCTGGCGTTGGCCGCCGGAAATCTGGTGCGGTTTACGCTTGGCAAACTTGGTGAGGCGGGTGAGGCGGAGCATCTCTTCGACGCGCGCTTCGAGAACGTCTTTCGACTGGTTCATACGGCGCAAGCCAAAGGCGATGTTTTCCCAGACCGAGAGATGCGGGAAGAGCGCGTAGCTCTGGAACATCATGTTCACTTCACGCTCGTTCGGGGGCACGCCCTTCATGTCTTTGCCGCCGATAAGGATCTGGCCTTCGGTGGGTTGTTCGAAACCGGCGAGCATCCGCATCATCGTGGTCTTGCCGCAACCCGAAGGGCCGAGCAGGGCGAAGAATTCGCGGGTGTAGATATCGAGGGTCTGGTTGTCGATGGCGGTGAAGTCGCCAAAGCGCTTCGTGACGCCTTTGAACTGGATCAACGGCTTTTGGGTCGGATCATCCCAAGGCGCGAAAACGGGAACGGCCATCGTACAGTGCCCCTGTCAGGTTATGTTGGCTTGTGGAGGTCTTGGAGCCTCCTTGAAGGAAGGCCCGCGCCTTGAGAGCGCGGGCCGATTTGGCATCAGGTGCCGGACTTCACCTTGGTCCAGAGACGGGTCACGGTCCGCTGGAGTTTGGTGTCGTAGGGCGACTTGGTGTAGAGGTTCTGGAGCGCCTCTTCCGACGGGTAGATCGCCGGATCGCCGATCACGTCCTCGGCGAGGAACTCTTGCGAGGCCTTGTTGCCGTTGGCGTAATAGACGTAGTTCGAAGCAGCAGCCATGTTCTCGGCGTTCATGATGAAGTCGAGGAACTTGTGGGCGCCTTCGGCGTTCGGTGCGTCGACCGGGATCGCCATCATGTCGAACCACATCAGCGCGCCTTCTTTCGGAGCGTTGTACTCGATCTCTACGCCGTTGTTGGCTTCTGCGGCGCGGTCACGCGCTTGCAGAATGTCGCCGGACCAGCCGAACGCCACGCAGATGTCGCCGTTGGCGAGCGCATTGATGTATTCGGACGAGTTGAACTTCTGGATGTGCGGACGCACGCCCATCAGGACTGCTTCGGTCTTTGCGATCACGGCGGCGTCTTGGCTGTCGGGATCTTCGCCGAGGAACTTGAGCGTGGCCGGGATGACTTCATCCGGCGCGTCGAGCATGTGGATGCCGCAGGCGGCGAGCTTTTCGGCATTGGCCGGATCGAAGATCAGCGCGAGGCTGTCGACGGGCGCGTCATCGCCGAGGATCTCTTTCACCTTGCCGACGTTCACGCCGATACCGGTGGTGCCCCACATGTAGTTGATGGCGTATTCGTTGCCGGCGTCATACTTGGCGGCGCGTTCGGAGATCACGTCCCAGAGGTTGCCGTAGTTGGCGAGCTTCGACTTGTCGAGCTTCTGGAAGGCGCCTGCCGCGATCTGGCGCTGCAGGAAGGTGCCGGTGGGAACCACGACGTCATAGCCGGAACCGCCTGCAAGGAGCTTGGTTTCGAGCACTTCGTTCGAATCGAACACGTCGTAGATCAGCTTGATGCCGGTCTCGGCTTCGAACTTGGCCAGAAGGGCCTCGTCGATATAGTCGGACCAGTTATAAACACGCACTTCTTCGGCAGCGGCGGCCGATGCGAGCGCAAGCGCGGCAACGGTGGTCAGCAGTTTGCTGGTCATCCCTGTTGTCTCCTTTGGACTTTTCCCTTGAGTGGCAAGGGGGGTTGCGCCAATTTTGATCAAGTTGCCCTTGCTGGGCAATGGCGTATTGTTTTCATGGTGGGGCCGCTCTGGCAAGGATGGCTTTTATCTTGGCGCTGGGAATGGAAGAAAAACCGGACAGATGAGCGTAAAAGCAGCACAAAAAGAGAGTTCTGAGACCACCGAATTCGCGCGGATGCCGGAACACGAAGCCGTTTATCGTCGGCTGAGAGCCCTTATTTTACACGGTGAACTCGTGCCGGGGCAGGCTGTGACCATCCAAGGGCTAACGGCGGACCTTCAGGCTGGGATGACACCGGTGCGCGAAGCGATCCGGCGGCTGACGGCGGAAGGGGCATTGGTGTTCCAGGGAAACCGCCGTGTGACGGTTCCGGTGCTTGATGCCGAAAATATCGACGAACTGATTCTCGTCCGGAAAACGATCGAGGCCGAGTTGGCGCGGCGCGGTGCGGCGCGGGCCAAGGCGGGTGATGCGGATCGTCTCGAAGCGATCGACGCAGCGCTGGACGCAGCGATCCAACGCGGTGACGTGCGTGGCTATCTCACGGAAAACCACAGATTCCATACTGCGCTCTACGAGATGGCAGCGGCCCCGATTCTGGCCTCTTTGGCCGAAGGGCTTTGGCTTCGATTTGGGCCATCGCTGCGGGTGGTTTGCGGGCGCGTCGGAACCCAGAATGTGCCGGACCGCCACAAGGAAGCGATCGCCGGATTGCGCGCTGGGGACGTCGCTGAAGTGGCGCGCGCCATGGAAGAGGATGTGGTGCAGGGAATGGAAGTTATCCGCACTGTTTTGGGTGAGGCAAAAGCCCCCTGATTCGATTGACTTCGCATAATTTGATCATATTCTGGGTGCAGGTTCAGGTGCCCGGTGAGGGCGCCTCCATATTCTTTCCATGATGAGGTGACCCCATGGTGACGATCTCCAGCCAACTGCCGACCGCTGAATTGCAGGCTCTCGATGCGGCGCATCACATGCACCCGTTCTCGACGCAGGAGAAATTGGCGGCGCGTGGTGCGCGTGTGATTACCCGAGGTGAGGGGTGCTGGCTGACCGATAGCGACGGCAACCGCATCCTCGACGGTATGGCGGGCCTGTGGTGCATGAACATTGGCTACGGGCGCACGGAAATGGCGGATGTGGCGGCCAAGCAGATGCGCGAGCTGCCCTATTATAACACCTTCTTCATGACCACCCACGTGCCCGCGATCGCGCTTTCGGCGAAGCTGGCAGAAGTTGCGCCGGGTGATCTGAACCATGTGTTCTACGCGGGCTCGGGTTCGGAAGCGAACGATACCAATATCCGCATGGCGCGGGTTTATTGGGCGCAAAAAGGCAAGCCTTCGAAGCAGATCATCATTAGCCGCAAGAATGCCTATCACGGCTCGACCATCGGCGGGGCGAGCCTTGGCGGCATGACCCCGATGCACGAGCAGGGCGGGCTGCCGATTGCCGGGGTTCATCATATCGACCAGCCGAACTGGTGGGCCGAAGGCGGCAAGATGAGCCCTGAAGAGTTCGGGCTTGAGCGTGCGCGCCAGTTGGAGCAGGCCATCCACGATCTGGGCGAAGACAATGTGGCGGCGTTCATCGCGGAGCCGGTGCAGGGTGCGGGCGGTGTGATCGTGCCGCCGGAAACATACTGGCCGGAAATCCAGCGCATTTGCGACAAGTATGAAATCCTCCTGATCGCCGACGAGGTGATCTGTGGCTTCGGGCGGACAGGGAACTGGTTCGGCTCGGAAACCGTGGGTTGGAAGCCGCATATCATGACCATCGCAAAGGGCCTGACCTCGGGCTATCAGCCGATGGGCGCATCTTTGGTGTGTGACGAGGTGGCGGCGGTGATCGGCGCTTGCGAGTTCAACCACGGCTATACCTACAACGCGCATCCGGTGGCGGCGGCCGTGGCACTGGAGAACATCCGCATTCTGCAGGACGAAAAGATCGTCGAGCGGGTGCGGAATGAAACGGCACCATATCTCAAGGAAAAATGGGAAAAGATGGTGGAGCATCCCATGGTGGGCGAAGCGAAGATCGTTGGCATGATGGGATCGCTCGCGCTCACGCCGCATAAGGAAAGCCGCGCGAAGTTTGCTTCGGAGGCAGGCACGGTGGGGTATCTTTGCCGGGAACGCTGCTTCGCGAACAGCCTTGTGATGCGCCATGTCGGCGACCGCATGATTATTTCTCCGCCGCTGGTGATTTCTAAACCGGAAGTTGATACGCTGATCGAGCGGGCTTGGAAGAGCCTCGATGAAGGCATGGCAGCGGCGAAGAAGGAAGGCTTGTGGCAGGCAGCATCGTAAAGCGGATCGTTCTCGGGTTTCTGGCCGGTGGGCTGGGGTATTACCTGCTCTGGCCGATAGAGGCCAAGCCAGTGGCGTGGTCTGCGCCGGAAGACCGGGGATTTACCGACGTTTACGAGGCGAACACGCGCCTTTCGGATCTGAGTTTCGCAGAGCTTTCGGGGCATGTTGGCCCCGAAGACGCGGACGTTGGGCCGGATGGGTTGCTGTATACCGTGAGCCATGACGGCGCGATCCTGCGGGGGCCTCTGGATGGGCCGTTGACGGTTTGGGCGAAAACGGGCGGGCGGCCTTTGGGGATGGAGTTTGGCCCCGATGGCACGCTTTGGGTGGCAGATGCCTATCGCGGGCTCTTGTCGGTCTCACCTGCGGGGGCCGTGAGCGTGCGGGCCACGGAAGCGGCAGGTGTGCCGATTCTCTACGCGGATGATGTGGATGTTGCGCCGGATGGGCGGGTCTATTTTTCGGATGCCTCGACGCATTTCGGAGCAGAAGCCAATGGCGGCACATTGCCGGCTTCGGTGCTTGATCTGATCGAACATGGCGCTTCGGGGCGGGTGCTGCGCTATGATCCGGCGACGAACCAGACCGACGTTTTTACCGATGGGCTGCAATTCGCCAATGGCGTGGCGGTGAGCCATGACGGATCGCTCTTGATGGTGGTGGAGACCGGGAATTACCGGGTGCTTTCCTACGAAATCGATAACCCGAGCGCGCCGCCTGTGGTGGAGGTGGAGAACCTTCCCGGTTTTCCGGACAACATCAATGATACGACGGGCGGCTATTGGCTGGGCCTAGTGAGCCCCCGGAATGCGCTGATGGACAAGCTTTCGGGCCTGCCCTTCCTGCGCAAGGTGGTGCTGCGCCTGCCCGATGCGATCAAGCCCGCGCCGACACGACACGGGATGATTATTCGACTCGATGAGGGAGGCAATGTGATCGGGACTTGGCAGGACCCGAGCGGGGCCTACGCGCTGACCACGGGAGCGGTTTCGCTGCCGGACGGGAGGGTGGCTGTTACCTCATTAACTGAATCCCGGCTGGGGATTCTCACCTTGCGTTGAAATTTCGCGGGTCGGAAAAAGGCAGAATGGCTGTTTGGCGCGTCTGAAAAAGTCGGAACGCCCGAGAATGTCGGAATCTGCGGATTTTCGTCGCCTTTCTGTTGCATCACCTTACGTGAAGCGGTTTAGTGAAATCCCAGAAAAAGCGGCATTAGACTGCTTGGACAAAACACGGGGAGCCTCACTTGGCCGGTTCGAATACATCGGATGCATTTGTCGTTTTTGACCGCGTCCAGAAAAGCTACGACGGTGAAACCCTCGTCGTAAAAGATCTTAACCTTTCGATGCCCAAGGGCGAGTTTCTGACGATGCTCGGCCCGTCCGGTTCGGGCAAGACCACTTGCCTGATGATGCTGGCAGGCTTCGAAACGGCGACACATGGCGAGATCCTGCTCGATGGTCGTCCGATCAACAACATCCCGCCGCACAAGCGCGGCATTGGCATGGTG
>RFUP01000220.1 GCA_009922885.1 Paracoccaceae bacterium | reverse complement strand
AACGCCCCACTGGCCTTGGCCGCTTCCTGCACCCGCGCATGCAGCGCAGGCAATTGCGCGGCCAAGAGGTTATACGAAGGCGGGTGCCACCCCATCACGATCACATCCGCGCCTTGCGCCGCCTGCACCAGGTCATCCTTACGGTTGGCATGGCGCACCACCCATCCCGCGCTCCCAAACGCCTCCGCCGAATGCCGCGCAAACCGCCCTTTGCCGCCCAAAACCAGAACCGTTTTACCCATCATCGCCTCCATAAGCTGATAGGCAAAACCTCCCACATACATCTTCGCATGCGTATTCCCAATTTTTCACCATATGATATACGAAAACGCATGACAAAGCTGCCTCACTGGTCCCTCCTGCAAAGTTTCCTCGCCGTCGCCGAAACCGGCTCGCTTTCGGCTGCCGCCGATCGGCTGGGCCTCACCCAGCCCACGCTAGGTCGCCAGATCAAACGGCTCGAAGCGGATCTCGGCCTCACGCTTTTCACCCGCGCCGCGCGTGGCCTCCTGCCCACCGAAGCCGCCCAATCGCTCATCCCTCGCGCCCGTGCTATGGCCGAAGCCGCGCAAGGCCTGTCCCTCGCCGCTGCCGGCCATCAGGAAGGCATCGCAGGCACCGTCCGCCTCACAGCATCAAAGATGGTCACGCTCCATATCCTGCCCCCCATTCTCGCGCGCCTCCTCGCGGAGCACCCCGAACTCCAGATCGAACTTGCCCCTTCAGACACCACCGAAAACCTGCTCTTCCGCGAGGCCGATATCGCCATCCGCATGTATCGCCCCCGCCAACTCGACATCGTCGCGAAACACTTGGGCGACATCCCCCTCACCCTCTGCGCCGCCAAGAGCTACCTCGCAAAACACAGCGCCCCGCAAACCCCCGAAGACTTCGCCAACCACGCCTTCGTCGGCTACGACCGCTCTGACGACATCCTCCAAGGCATGCGCGCCGCAGGCATTCCCGCCACCCGCGACTGGTTCCGCATCCGTTGCGATGACCAACCCACCTATTGGGAGCTTGTGCGCGCAGGTGCAGGCGTCGGTTTCGGCCAACGCCCGATGGTCAACGCCGACCCAACCATGAAGGCGCTCCCCCTTCCGCCCGGCATCGCCATCCCCGTGCTCCCCGTCTGGCTCGCCACACCCGAAGCTATGCGCCATACTCCCCGAATTTCCCTTGTCTGGCAGCATCTCGCCACCCATCTCGCGCCCTTCGTTTCTTGACCCTTCCCCTCCGTAGCGTTAGGCCAAGGCGACGCAATTTCCCGCAAGGTATCCAAGCATGTCCAACCCATCGCTCCTCATCCTGCCCGGCGACGGCATCGGCCCCGAAGTCATGGCGGAAGTCCGCAAGATCATCGACTGGTTCGGTGCAAAGCGCGGCGTCACTTTCGACGTCTCCGAAGACCTCGTCGGTGGCTGCGCCTACGACAAGCACGGAACGCCCCTGCATGACGACACGATGGCCAAAGCTCAAGAAGTGGACGCCGTTCTCCTCGGTGCCGTCGGCGGCCCGAAGTATGACAACCTCGACTTCTCCGTGAAGCCCGAGCGCGGCCTCCTCCGCCTCCGCAAGGAAATGGACCTCTACGCCAACCTGCGCCCCGCCCAGTGCTTCGACGCTCTGGCCGACTTCTCCTCGCTGAAGAAGGATGTGGTCGCCGGTCTCGACATCATGATCGTCCGCGAACTGACCTCGGGCGTCTACTTCGGCGAGCCGCGCGGCATCTTCAAAGAAGGCAACGAGCGCGTCGGCATCAACACCCAGCGCTACACCGAATCGGAAATCGAACGCGTCGCCCGCTCCGCCTTCGAACTGGCCCGCCGCCGTGGCAACAAGGTCTGCTCGATGGAAAAGGCCAACGTGATGGAATCGGGCGTTCTGTGGCGTGAAGTCGTCCAGAAGATCCACGACACCGAATACCCCGATGTCGAACTCTCGCACATGTATGCAGATGCAGGCGCGATGCAACTCACCCGCTGGCCCAAGCAGTTCGACGTGATCGTCACCGATAACCTCTTCGGCGACCTTCTCTCCGACCTCGCCGCGATGCTCACCGGCTCGCTGGGCATGCTGCCCTCCGCCTCGCTCGGTGCCCCGATGGCCAATGGCCGTCCGAAAGCGCTCTACGAGCCCGTGCACGGTTCCGCGCCGGATATCGCAGGCCAAGGCAAAGCCAACCCGATCGCTTGCATCCTCTCCTTCGCGATGGCGCTCCGCTACTCCTTCGACATGGGCGACGAAGCCACCCGCGTTGAAAAGGCCGTTGAGAAAGTCCTCGCCGATGGCGTCCGCACCGCAGACCTGATGGGCCCCGAAGGCGGCGTTCCGGTCTCGACCTCGGAAATGGGCGACAAGATCCTCGCGGCACTCGACGCCAGCCTCTGATCCCGGCTTTTTATGCTTTAGGGGCGGGGCGCTTTTCGAAGTGCCCCGCCCTTCTCATTTCCCGAGGTTCCAATGCCCACGATCTACACGCCCTCCGCCGTCAAAGGCTTCGCCTTCGGTCTTGGCGCTTTCGGCCTCTGGGCCATCCATGATGTGGTGATCAAAAGCCTCGGCCCCGTGATGCCCGTCTGGCAGATGATGTTCTTCCTCAACCTCTTCTGGCTGCCCTGCATCGTCGTGCTCCTGATCTTCGACAGCGAACCGGGTTCGCTGCGCCCCGTGCACCCCAAACTTCTGATGCTGCGCTCGGTGCTCTCGATCTGCGTCAGCCTGCCGATCTTCTTCGCCTTCACCCAGCTCAAACTGGCGGAAACCTATTCGATCCTCTTCACCACCCCGCTCTGGATCACCGCGCTTTCCGTGCCGCTCTTGGGCGAACGCGTCGGCCCGCGCCGCTGGGCCGCGGTGATCGTCGGCTTCGTCGGTGTGCTGATCGTGCTCCGCCCCGGTCTCAGCCCGATGAGCATAGGCCACCTGTCCGCCATGGTGGGCGCATTCTTCGCCGCGCTGGTTTTCCTCATCATGCGCCGCTTGGGCCGCGACGAACGCACAGGCGTTCTGATGCTCTATCCGGTGCTGACGAATCTGGTGATCCTGCCCTTCTTCCTCGCAGGCCTCGGCTTCACCCCCATGACGCTCGAACACCTCGGCGCAACCGCCCTCATGGCCTTCCTCGGCTTTGCGGGCACGGTCTGCATCATCACTGCCTACAAATACGCCGACGCTGCCATGGTCGCGCCCTCGCAATACTCGCAAATTCTCTGGGCCACCGCCTTCGGTGCCCTGCTTTTCGGCGAGTTGCCCGGCTGGAACGTGGCCCTCGGCGCGCTGATCATTGTCGGATCAGGGGCTTACATCACGTGGCGCGAACATACTCTGTCGCGGATGCGCTGAATCCCTGCCGCGCACCCTTGCCAAGCTCGCAAAGCCGGTGTATCGCCCCCTCCACGGTCGGAGCGTAGCTCAGCCTGGTAGAGCACTGTCTTCGGGAGGCAGGGGCCGGAGGTTCGAATCCTCTCGCTCCGACCAATAACAAAAGGCGCCCAGCGGAAACGCGGGCGCCTTTTTTATTCAAATCCGGTGGCGCGAGTTGTGTGGCAAGCGCGGCACGTCCAGCCGCGCATTCTCGCAGCCCACGTTCAGCATCCCCGAGAAGTCGATCCCGCCTTTGCCCTGTGCGCGTGCCTGCGAAAACATCTCCCGCGCCGCCGCCGCCATCGGCATCGGCACCCGCGCCGCATTCGCCGCTTCCATCACCAAGGTCAGGTCCTTATGCGCCAGATCGATGGTGAACCCCGGCTCGATATCGCCGATCAGGCTCTTCGTCGCCCAGTTCACCTTCAACTGCCCGTTCGTCGCCGTGGTGCCATGCAGCACATCAAGCGTGTTCTCCAGATCCAGCCCGAACCCCTGCATCAGCGTCATCGCCTCGGCGTTCAACTGGCACAGGCTGATCGCAAGAAAGTTGTTCACGATCTTCGTCCGCGTCCCCGCGCCCGTCTCGCCGCAATGGTAAATCGTCGTGCCCATCGCCTCCATCGCGGGCTTCACCCGCTCAAAATCGGCCTTCGACGCCCCCACCATGAAAAGCGACTGCCCCGCATCCGCATGTGACGCCAACCGCCCCACCGGCGCATCGACAAACCCCACACCCTGCGCATTGCACGCCGCCGCGACAGCATCGGTCGTTTCGGGCGAAACCGTGCTCATATCCATCACCAAAGACCCCGCCTTGGCCGCAGAAAGCACACCCCCCGGACCGCAGATCACCTGATGCACAATCGCCGAGTTGGGCAGCATCGTGATGATGATCTCGCTCCGCGCCGCCACATCCGCCGCGTCCGCACCCGCTTCCGCGCCCAGATCCACCAGCTTGTCCACCGCCGCGCCGTTCACATCGTGAACCACCAGCGAAAAGCCCTTCTTCTGCATGTTCGAGGCCATGCCCAGCCCCATGCGCCCCAGCCCGATAAACCCGATCTTCGCCATTCTCTCGCTCCTGTTAAACCTGTCTGATCCCGCCCTTGTCGGCACTCGCGGCAAAGGCCGCATAGGCGCGCAAGGCCGCCGTTACTTTCCGCGTCCGCGGGCCGCCGTCGCGCCAACGCT
>RFUP01000219.1 GCA_009922885.1 Paracoccaceae bacterium | reverse complement strand
CGAGCAGCTTCCAGGCTCAAACCCAACACTTGTTCCGCTTTTTGGTTCAGTCGCCCTTTCGGTCACCGACCTAATTTCCATGGGAATCTCAATCGTCGTGATCGGTGGGTTTGCTTGGTGGCTACTTAAGACCAAGACCGGTAAGGCAACCAGAGCGATTTCAGACAACCCAGATCTGGCAGCTGCTTCGGCAACTTCTCACGCATCCCAATGTTCAGCTGATTTGGCAGGAAGGTGGGCAGGCATGACCAAAGGGCCGGTTCTAATTGACCTCGAAAGCGAAGCGCCCGCTCGTCCGGAGGCCGCACCCCCTGTGCCGGAAACGCTTGCGCCGGAAGGAAAGGCGATGATGGCCGCTATTGCGGTTGCCGGAAGGCCTCCGTCGCGGCTCTCGCGCTGGTTCTGGGCCACGGTTGTGGGCCTCTTCACGACGATCCTTGGCATCGCGGCTTGGGATTATGCCGCGTCGCTCGTTTCGCGCTGGCCGATCCTTGGATGGGCTGTCACGGCGCTTTTCGCAGTGTTTTTGGTCTTGGCGTCCTTGCTGTCTCTGCGGGAAATCGCGGCTGTCTGGCGCTTGGCTCGGATCGACCGCGTGCAAGCGTCTGTCCGTGGAGCGACGGATCTGAAAGCCGCGCGCGCTGCGACCAGTGCCGTGCGGGCGCTCACCTCTGGCCGCCGCGATCTGGATTGGGCACGGGCGCGGTTTGATGAACGTGCAGGCGAAGTGATGGACGTCGACGCATTGTTAGAACTGGCAGAGCGCGAATTGGTGGCCCCTCTCGACCAGCGCGCGGCGCGGGAAGTGGAGGCCGCAGCGCGGCAGGTAGCGACGGTCACGGCGCTTATTCCGTTGCCTTTGGCCGATGTCCTGACAGCTTTGACCGCCAATTTGCGCATGATCCGGCGGATCGCGGAAATCTACGGTGGCCGTTCCGGCGTGCTGGGCAGTTGGCGGCTGACGCGGGCTGTCATGGCCCATCTTGTTGCCACCGGAGCCGTCGCGATGGGCGACGATATGCTCGGATCCTTTTTGGGCGGCGGGGTGCTCGCGAAACTCTCTCGGCGGTTCGGCGAGGGGGTTGTCAACGGCGCGCTCACGGCGCGGGTCGGGCTTGCGGCGATGGAAGTCTGCCGCCCGATGCCGTTCACGGCAGGAACGCGGCCCTCGGTGTCTGGCACGGTGAAACGCGCGCTCACGGGGCTGTTCGGGCGCGAGTAAATCAGTCTTTCGCGCGGGGATGGGCCGCGTTGTAGACCTCCATCAAGCGCACGGTATCCACTGCCGTATAGGCCTGCGTGGTTGAAAGCGATGCGTGACCCAAGAGTTCCTGTATCGCGCGCAGATCACCGCCCGCGGAGAGCAGATGCGTTGCGAAGGAATGGCGCAGCGCATGCGGTGTGGCCGAGGGCGGCAATCCCAGCTGCATCCTCGCCTGCTCCATCACTTTCTGCACAAGGCGGGGATTGAGCGGCCCACCCCTGACACCCCGAAAGAGCGGCTCCTCCGGCGATTTTGGATGTGGGCAAAGGGCAAGATAGGCGTCAACCGCCCGTTTCGCGGCCGGAATAACCGGCACGCGACGCTCCTTGCCACCTTTCCCGAGGATGGTCAGCGCATCCGCCAAGGGCGCATCACGCCCATTGAGGCCCAGCGCCTCGGAAATCCGCAACCCACACCCGTAAAGCAGCGTCACGACAGCGAGATCACGCGCCGCCACCCATGGCTCTTCGGACTGGATCTCGACACGCGCCAGAAGCTCCTTTGTGGCATCCGGAGCAATCGGGCGGGGCAGAGGTTTCTTGAACTTCGGGGCCTGAATCGAAAGAACAGCGGTCGCGTCAAACCCCTCGCGCTCGGCCAGCCATCCGACGAAGCCCTTCAAGGCCGAGAGCTTGCGCGCCAAAGAGCGTGTGCCGACGTCGCGCGCCCTCTCATGCGCGAGGAAAGCCCGCATGTCGCGTGCAGTGAGCGCTTTGAGGCCAGCGATGCCCACAGGGCCGCCTAGATGCCCGGCCAGAAATCCCAGAAAATCAGAGACATCGCGGCGGTAGGCATCGATCGTATTCGGAGACGCGCCTTTCAGCGCCTGAAGCCCGTCCAGCCAGCGGGCCAGCGCATCGAACGCCGCCGCCGAAGCCATATCAGGACAGCCAGCGCCGCATGGTGCGCTCGAAAACACCTGTGAAGAACGCCAAAAGGTCGGTGCCTTGTTGCGGAGAGAAGAGATGCGGGTCTTCTGCGCCCATAACCAACATACCCGGCAAACGGCCTTTGCCAAAATCGAGCTTGAGGCAGGCTTCGGACCGGATCCAGTCCGCCGACTCGCCGTAAATCGCGGGCGTGCCTTGCTGCATTTGCCGAAGAGTGACCTGCCTCAGGGGAACATTGCGGCCTTGGCTCAGATATTCTCCCACGAAACCGGGTTCGGCCACGCAAAGTACATCGCCAAAACGGGTGATCGCGGGATCGCGCTCGTTCTGGACCGTTTCGAGCACAAGTTTCACCACATCGACGCGCAGGATATCGGCAACCTCGCCACCCAGACCCTTTAGGAAATCCTCGAAGGAAACCGGATCGAGCAGTTTCAGAATGGCGCGGTGGATCTGGTTCGTGCCCGCCAGATTTTCATAAGCTGCAGCGATAACGGAACGGTGGGTGTCTTCCAATCGGTCAAGACGCGCTTCGAGCCGCTCCATCGCGATGCCACGCAGATCGACAATGTTGCCGCCCATGGCGCGCTCATTCGCTGAAATCAGCGCGCGCATCAGGTCATGGTCTTCGAGAATAGCCTCGGGGTCCGAAATGATGCGGTCTCGCAACGCTTCTTCCATTCGAGGATTCGTAGCCATTGTCACTATGCTCTGCTCAATTTGCTCTCGCCGGTGAGACCTTATCAGATCAAACCAAAAGCCTGTTATTTTTTCTTAATTTTTCCTGCGGCAACGTAGGGTCATCTGTCAAGCCAAAGGGGGCTTCAAGATGACCATACGTCAATTCTGTTGCCGTTTAATCAGCCATAGAGGCCGCTTTTACAGGATTTTTTGACCGGTTTTTGCCCAGTCCTTCATGAATTGCTCCAGCCCCTTATCCGTCAGCGGATGCGAAGCCAGCGCCTTGATGACGTTCGGAGGCGCCGTCATCACGTCCGCTCCCGTGAGCGCGCATTGTGTGACGTGGTTCACGGTGCGGATCGACGCGGCGAGGATTTCGGTCTTGAAATTGTAGTTATCGTAGATCTCACGGATGTCGCGGATCAGGTCCATACCATCAAGGTTGATGTCGTCGAGGCGGCCGATGAACGGAGAAATGAACGTGGCACCCGCTTTTGCCGCCAGAAGTGCTTGGTTCGCCGAGAAGCAAAGCGTGACGTTCACCATCGTGCCCTCATCTGAGAGCACGCGACAGGTCTTCAGACCGTCCCACGTCAGGGGCACTTTTACCGCAATATTCGGCGCGATCTTCGCGAGCTTGCGCCCTTCCGCAATCATCGCATCCGCTTCAAGCGCCACGACTTCGGCCGATACGGGGCCCGGGATCATTTCCGCGATTTCGCGGGTCACTTCGAGAATGTCGCGGCCGGATTTCAGGATCAGAGAGGGGTTCGTGGTAACGCCGTCGGCCATGCCAAGATCGGCAAGCTCGCGAATGGCATCGACATCTGCGGTATCGACGAAGAATTTCATAGACTGCTCCCTTACTTCCCCGCTCCGGGGTTTCCCTTTTTCTTCCCACGCTTTACCCCAATGAGAGGAAAGACGGTAGTCCTGATGGATGATTTGAACGAAGCGAGCGAGTTTCCGCAAGGGGTGGTGGTGGGGGTCGTGCCTGTGCAGGCACTTGGCCCGGCGCTCGATATTCTGGATTACCGCGCACCCGAAGGCGGCTGCTCCACGGGCGACTATGTGGAAGTGCCCCTTGGGCCGCGAAAGATCATCGGAGTGGTTTGGGGCGAAGGGCGTGGCGGTTTCGACCGGAGCAAGTTGCGCGCGGCTTTCCGTGTGCTCGATGTGCCGCCCATGGGGCCTGAGCTGCGCGAATTTCTGGTGCGCGCCGCCGATTACACGCTGACCCCTCTCCCCTCCATGTTGCGCCTTGCCACCCGCGCGCCGGGGCTGGGCGAGGCACCGGGCACTCGCAAAGTCTATCGCAAGGGCTGGCAAGAACCTTCGCGCCTCACCGATGCCCGCGCCCGTGTTCTGGATGCGCTTGACGAGAACAGCGACCGCCCCTTGACCTTGGGCGAGCTGGCGGAATTAGCTGGCGTGACCTCAAGCGTAATCAAGGGATTGGTTACGCAAGGCGCGGTTCGCGAGGAGGAAGCCCCCCGCGATCTGCCCTTTGCGCCCCTCCAGCCCGATTTCGGCCAACGACAGGTGCCGTGCGTAGCGAATGAGGTGATCGCGCTCGAGCCCCGGTTCGGCAGCGGTGCGTTCGGGGGCTTCAGAAAGCGACGTCATGATGCCTTGGCACCCCTGCGGCTGCCGGGAGTTCCGACGAAGGAGGTTGCGCGTGAGAGCCACGGCGCCCTCTCTTTCGGCTTCTATTTCGTCTGTCGC
>RFUP01000218.1 GCA_009922885.1 Paracoccaceae bacterium | reverse complement strand
GCGGATATGCGGGTGAGATTTCAGCCGCATATCGTGGTCGAGGAGTGTTGGCGAATTGATAAAGGTATTGCGGTGAATGCCGCCGAGGCGTGCGAAACTCGCGTTCTCTAGGCCGGGGATCATTTTGAAAACAGCGGTTTGCGCGCCGTATTTCATTTTGGTCTGGAAACCAACGATGTTGTAGAGCGTTCCGAGCGCATTGTCGCGGCGGAGTTGCACCACGGCATAGGCTTTGGTTTCAGGCGCATGCTCGTTGGTCAGGCCCACGGGTTTCATCGGCCCGTGGCGCAGCGTTTCGCGGCCGCGTTCGGCCATAACCTCGATGGGCAGGCAGCCATCGAAATAGCCCGCTGTTTCGCCCTCGTGGAACTCGGTCTTGTCGGCGGCGAGAAGCGCGTCGATGAAAGCCTCGTATTGGGGCTTTGTCATCGGGCAGTTGATATAGGCTTTCTGCTCTTCCTCGGTCTCGCCCTTATCGTAGCGCGATTGCTTCCACGCCACGTCCATGTCGATGCTTTCGGCATAGACGATCGGCGCGATGGCGTCGAAAAAGGCCAGCGACTCTTTGCCCGTCGCCTTGGCGATAGATTGGCCGAGCGCGTCGGATGTGAGGGGGCCTGTGGCGATGATCCAGTGCCCTTCGGTGGGAAGCTCGGTGATTTCCTCTTCGCTCACGCGGATGTTCGGATGGGCGAGAAGCGCGGCTGTTACCGCCTCGGAAAAAGGTTCCCGATCCACAGCCAAAGCGCCGCCTGCGGGCAAGCGATGGGCGTAGGCGGTTTCCATCACGATAGAACCCGCCGCACGCATTTCCCAATGTAGAAGGCCCACGGCATTCTGTTCGTGGTCATCGGAGCGGAAGGAGTTCGAGCACACCATTTCCGCCAGTTTCCCGGTGCGATGTGCGAAGGTTTCTACCTTTGGCCGCATCTCGTGGATAACGACCTTGAGGCCCATATTGGCCGCTTGCCAAGCTGCTTCCGAGCCTGCCATGCCGCCGCCGATGATGTGGAGTTCGTGTGTCATAACCTGCCAGATAGGGCAGTTTTGCGCTTTGGTCTAGCGGTCGACTGCGAGGCCTGAGGGAACATTCTCCGGAATACCCAAGCGGCCCTTTGCTGCCTTCTTGTCGGTCAAGGCATTCAAGAAGGCCACGATGTCGGCAACCGCCGCATCGCTCAGGTCGCGGGACGGCAATTCGATCGCTTCGGCAATGTTGAGGAGCTCTTCCTGATCGTTCATCGCGCCCCAATCGTCTCCGAGGCCGACCGCAGGCAAAAGGGCTTGCGCGCGGTCGTAGGTCATCAAGCTTTCCAACGGCGCGAGATGATGGCGCACAACGCTTTCGAGGGTCGGATAGGCCCCGGAGTGGCCGTAGGGTGCCGTGAGGCCAACCATGCGCAGGCTTGGCGTGTGGAAACGGTAGCGGTCTTCGCTATCGCCTGTGATGGCCTGGCGCCCGATGTCGGCATAGCTTGGCAGGCCTGCGGCTTTCGCCTTGCCGGGGCCGATCTGGGGTATGCCGATGGCGTGAAAGCCGTGATCTGTGAAAAATGCGCCGGAATGGCACGAGCCGCATTCGGCCTCACCGAAGAACAAGAGCGCCCCGCGCTGCGCGGCGGGTTCCAGTGCCGCGCTCTCGCCGGCAAGGTATTGGTCCCACGGGCTATTCGCGGCGCGGAACTCGAATTGGATGAAGGCCGCAAGCGCCTCGCCGATATCGGTGATTTCCGGCGCACGCTTCACGATGCGTTCAAACCGTTCCTGATAGGAGGGAATGGCCGCCACGCGTTCGGCAATCAGCGCCCATGCGCCATTTTCGCCCTTGATTTCTTCTTTGGCCACGCGATCGGCCACCGGATTTTCCCCAGCAATCCCCGCCATTTCCTCGGGCGAGAGCAAAGGCAGGATCACTTGTGCCGCCAGAGCCGAGGAAACAGGCGCGGGCAGTTCCCGGCCTTCCGGCATGCGGATGCCGAGAGGTGCATCAGGATCGAGCATCACCCGCCCGTCATGGAACATGACTACGTATTCCTTGGCCCCGACATTCCAAAGCGCAGGCGCGTTGCGCGGGATACGCGCGCGCGGCATTTGTCCGTCTAGAACTTCCCGCGCCGTGCCCAATCCGCTCCCACCTTCGCCCAGCCCGAGCGAAAGGCCGTCAGACGTTCCAAGCGTCGGATGGTGGCACGTGGCGCAAGCGATGTTCTGGTTTCCAGACAGGATGGGATCGTAAAAAAGATCACGCCCGAGTGTCACCAAAGCGCTATCAGGTGTTGGAAAGGCGTCGGGAGGCAGAGCCACCGGTTCGGACGCCCAGAGAGCGTTCGGCAGTGCAGCCAAGCAAAGAATGACGCCCCAACGCACGGAAGCCTCCGAATTAACCTCGGACAATCACTAGTATTGGCCGAATTATCCGTGGTTATACCCGAGCTATCCGTTGGGGGTCAATTCTTCCAGTCTGGCGCGCGTTTTTCCAGAAACGCGTTAATACCCTCATCCGTATCCCGCCAGAGCATATTCTCGACCATCACATCGCCTGTGAAAGCATAAGCCTCGTCAATGCCCATCTCCAATTGATCGTAGAATGCCGATTTCCCGATCTTCACAGCTGCGGCGAGTTTGCCCGCAATGGTTTCCGCCAATCGGTGCGCTTCGGTTTCCAATTCGTCGAGCGGCACCACACGATTGACGAGCCCAAGCGCTTCGGCCTTTTCTGCCGAAATGAATTCGCCCGTCGTCAGCATCTCGAATGCCTTCTTGCGCGGGATGTTGCGGGAGAGGGCGACCATGGGCGTGGAGCAGAATAGCCCGATATTCACGCCGTTCACGCCGAACTTGGTGCCTTCGGCTGCAACGGCCATATCGCAGGAGGCCACCAACTGGCATCCGGCAGCTGTTGCGATGCCATGCACTTGCGCGATTACAGGTTGGGGCATTTTGCGGATGGTGCTCATCATGCGCGCGCAGCGATCGAATAGGTCGCGCAATTCCGCACGCCCATGATCTTCTGCCTGCCGCTTGGCTTGCATTTCACGCAGATCGTGCCCTGCGCAAAAGACCTTTCCCGCCCCCGACAAAACCACCGCGCGGATGTTTTTATCATTCGTAAGGGAATCAAACGCATCTTGCAGTGCGGCAATCATCGCATCGGACAACGGATTGAGTTTCTCCGGAATGTTCAATGTCAGATGCGCGACCGCGCCTGTGTCGTAGCGTTCTAGGATTGCCATCTTGTCTTCCTCCCTATTGCCCGCAACTCTAGTCTTCGGAAAAGGGAGAGGGAAGTCATGAGCGAGCGCGCAGCAGTTATGACCGCTGAGGACTTGGAGCGTTTCATGGCGCGGGAGTTCCCGCAGGTTGCCGAGGATTTCGTGGTGGAGAACGTCGCGCCAATGCAGGTGCGGATCCGGATGAAGATCGGAGAACGCCATCTGCGCCCCGGTGGAACGGTGTCGGGCCCATCGATGTTCGCTTTGGCTGATGTTTCGATCTATTTTGCAACGCTCGCCATGATCGGCCCCGTGGCACTTGCTGTAACAACCAACATTTCCATGGATTTCATGCGAAAGCCGGAAGCCGGGGTGGATCTGATCGCTGAGGCGCGGCTCTTGAAGCTCGGGCGCAGCTTGGCGGTGGGCGATGTATTGATCTATTCCGAAGGCGGTTCCGATCCGGTGGCCCGTGCCTCTATGACCTACGCGATCCCGCCAAGCCGATAAAAAAGCGCCGAGGCGTAGCCCCGGCGCAGGTCGTCTGGTGCCGACGGGGATTAGTCGCGCCAGAACGGAAGAGTGCTTTCTTTCGCAGCTGCTTGCTGCGTCAAACCGATGTCGTTGAGAATATGTGGCTCCAGCCGCGCGAGGGCGCGACGAGTTCGGCGGCGGTTCTCCCAAGTGACGAGCAGCACAGCGAAGGCCACCGAAGCACGCGCGAGGATCGGCAGGGGTTGGCTGCGATCAAGAAGGGCGAGGCTGCTGGCGAGTGCGGCAGACATTGGAAAATCCTTTCAAATTGTATTGACACAATGCCACAATGTGGCGCAAAGTATTGATACAAAGTCTCGCAAAATGATGCAATCTGAGGATTGTAATGAATACAATATTTTCGCCAACTCTGATGGAGGCCTTGAAAACCGCGCTCGCTGATGCAGGGAGAGCAAAGTTTCAAGGGCTGGCAAATGGCCTCGATAGCGCCATTCGTGGCGGGGTTTTGGAGAAAGGCCAAAAGCTCCCACCGGTGCGGGATCTTGCATGGCAGCTTGGAGTAACCCCGGGAACAGTCGCTCGCGCATATAGCCAGTTGATCGACGCAGGGCTGCTAACAGCCGGTGTTGGCAAGGGAACTTTCGTGGCGGACGCAGAGGCGGGAAGGGCGCCGGCCAAGGCGCGCAGTTCTGGATTTCTCGGGGCCATTGATGATGCCGCGATCAACTTGCAAACGCCGCGCATTCCGGACGCCGGACAGAGTGAGTTGATCCGGGCCGCGATGCAGGAATTCGCGTCGACCGCCGATCTTACCCAAATTATCGGCTACCCCAATCACGCCAGAGAGGCGGCTTACCG
>RFUP01000217.1 GCA_009922885.1 Paracoccaceae bacterium | reverse complement strand
ATCAATCGGACCATGAACGAACTCGCAAGCGAGTTTCTCTCATCCGTCAGCACCCAGCGCGATCAAGCCGAACGCACGCAGGCCTATAACGCCGCGCGCTACACCGAAACCAAGGAAGCCGAATTGGCGGATGGCGTCGATACCGATCAGGAAATGCAGCGCCTGCTGTTGATTGAACAATCCTACATCGCCAATACCCGCATCATCCAAGTGATGGATGACCTTCTTGATACCTTGCTGAGGGCCGTATGATGAGCATGACATCCATTGGCGATCTCGCCCGGAACTTCGTTCTGACCCGCAAGAACGCCCAGATCAAATCCAACGCGACAACGCTCGTCGAGGAACTCGCCAGCGGCCGCGTCAAGAACCTGTCGCGTCATTTGGGTGGCGATTTCTCCCACCTCTCGGGCGTCACCCATGCCCAGAATCTCAACGCCGCCTACGCCCAATCCGCCAAAGAAGCCGGCCTGATTTCGGAGGCCATGCAACTCGCGCTCGGAAAAATCGAAACGGAAATCGAAGGTTCCAGATCTGAATTGCTGACGATTGCCGCAGCCCCCTCCAAGCACAGCGTCTCCCAGCTCGCCAGCACCGCCCGCGACAGTCTGTCCACCATCGTTGCAGCACTCAACGGCACGGCCGCAGGCCGCTCGCTCTTCGCAGGTGCCAGCACCGGCGGCCAAGCCCTTGCAAGTGCCGATAGCCTCTTGGACAACCTACGCGCGGAGCTTTCCGGTGTAACCTCGCCGGACGAATTCAACACCCGCATCGACGCATGGTTTGCCGAAGGCGGTGGCTATGACACCGCCGGATACATGGGGTCGCAAAACGGCATGGGTAGCATGAGAATCGGCGCCAACGAAACCCTCGACCTCACTGTGAAAGCCGACGACCAGCGCCTTCGCTCCGTGCTTTCCAGCATGGCAAAACTCAGCCTCCTTCCGGAAATATCAGAGTCTATTCCGCCCGAAATGAGCCAGTCTCTTCTAACAGGTCTGGCCGAATCCGTTTCAGGAAGCTTGGTCGATCTCACAACGCTCCGCTCAGAAGTCGGCTTTGCCGAAGAGCGCATTGCCGAGCGTCAAAGCAGCCTCGCCTCGGAAGCCACAGCGCTCGAATACGCCTACGGCCGCATCGTTTCCATCGATCCCTACGAACACGCGACCCGGCTTCAGGAAGCTGAGGTCCAGCTTGAAAGCCTCTACACCCTCACGGCACGCCTCTCACGGCTTTCATTGATGGATTATCTGAGATGAGGGGCCTTTTCATCGCCTTATTCACCTTGATCGTAAGTGTGGCAGAAGCCGGCACTGTGCGGATCAAGGATCTCGTGGAATTCGACGGCGTCCGCGGCAACGATCTGGTGGGATACGGCCTCGTCGTCGGCCTGAATGGCACTGGAGACGGGATCCGCAATGCACCCTTCACCGAGGAAATCATGTCGAACCTGCTGGAAAGGCTCGGCGTGAACGTCACAGGTGAACAGTTCCGCCCTAAAAACGTGGCAGCCGTCCTCGTCACCGCCAACCTGCCGCCCTTCGCTCGCACCGGTTCGCGGATTGATGTTACGGTCTCGGCGATCGGAGACGCGAAAAGTCTGCTCGGCGGCACGCTCATCATGACCCCCCTGAACGCCGCCGATGGCAACATCTACGCCGTCGCACAGGGCACCATCATCGCAGGCGGGGCCAGCGCCTCTGGCGAAGCAGGCAGCGTTACAACCGGCGTTCCTACCGCTGGCGTGATCCCGGCTGGCGCGAATGTGGAGCGGGAAGTCGAATTCGCTCTCGCAAGCCTGACCACCCTCCGCCTCGCCCTCCGAACACCGGATTTCACCACCGCCGCACGGATCGAGAATGCCATCAATCAGAGCTTTGGAAGGCCGGTTGCCCAAATGCTCGACTCGGGAACAGTCCAGCTTGATATCAAAGCTACAGGCCAACGCTCTCCCGCCCATGCAATCAGTAAGCTGGAAAACATCCCCGTAGAGCCGGAGCGCCGCGCGCGCGTAGTCATCGACCAGCGATCGGGCACCATTGTGATGGGTGAAGACGTGCGGATTTCCCGTGTCGCCGTATCCCAAGGCAACCTGACGCTCCGCGTTTCGGAAACACCACTGGCCGTTCAGCCAAACCCCTTCTCGCAAGGTCAAAACGTCGTCGTGCCACGCACAAACGCCGCCATTGAAGAACAACCCGGGATTGGGCTTGCCGAAGTATCGCCCGGCACATCGCTTTCTGAAGTAGTTGCGGGGTTGAACGCACTTGGGGTTTCACCCAGAGACATGATCGACATCCTGAAGAGCATCAAAGCAGCCGGAGCTTTGCATGCGGAATTCATAGTGCAATAGGCACAACTTCACTTGCCGATCCTCTCAAAGGTTAACGTGATTTCCCGCTGCTGTTAGGAAGTGTCGCTTTTGCACCGCTGCCCAACGTCATGACGCTTGCCATACACAAGCCAGACGCAATCCATACGCTTCGGAAATCAGGTTTGGTCGGTTTTGAACCGATTTCTGGACCTATCTGGAACCATGAACATCCCGTATGCATCGTTAATAAATTCCCCGCGTAGGAGCGAGTGACGGCGCATGGATAAGGAAAATCACCCCGGGCTCGATCCTCAGGATTGGGACGAATATCGCACCCACGCCCACGCGCTTCTCGATGCTTGCATCGACCGACTAACCGAGGCCCGAGAGCACCCTTGGATCCCGGTACCGCCGCAGGTCTTGTCCAGCTATTCTATCCCCGCCAAGCCTCTTCCTATCGGCTCCTTGAGGGAAACACTGGTTTCTCAGGTCATGCCCTACGCGACAGGCAACACTCACCCACGCTTTTTCGGCTGGGTTCATGGCACAGGGCTCGCAACAGGGCTCTTGTCGGAAATGGTTGCAGCCACGATGAACAGCAACTTGGGCGGTCGCGATCATGGCCTGAATTACATGGAACGCGAAGTCATCGCGTGGGCGCGGGACACGTTCGGTTTTCCCCATACCTCCAGCGGCCTCCTCGTCGCTGGCACCTCGCAAGCCACAGTGATCGCACTGTCTTCGGCCCGCATCAGGGCGCTTGGCCCTGATGTGCGGAAAAAGGGCATCCACGGCACACAGCCCCTCACGATCTATTCCGGCACCGCCGCCCATAATGCGCTGCGAAAAGCCATCGAGCTTCTGGGCATCGGCACCGATAACCTGCGCCTCGTGCCCGACGGCGAAAATGGCCCCGACCCAGAGGAATTGGAGCGTTTGATCCTTGCAGACAAGGCAAATGGCCTCATACCAATGGCGCTCATCGCCACGGCAGGCTCGGTTGATCTCGGCCGCTTCGATAACCTAAACGCGATGGCCGACCTCGCCGCCAAACACGGGCTTTGGCTCCATATCGACGGGGCGTTTGGCGCCTGGACGCGGCTAGCCGACGAGCCTTGGCGCAGCCTTTCGAATGGCATTGAACGCGCCGATGGTTCCCAGCGCGGCCGCGCCGAGCCAGGGGGCGAGCCCGCACAGCGCGATATAGTTCGGCAGGTGCATGGCGATGAAGATCAGCTGCAGTCCGCAGACGAAGAACGCCACCGCCGTGATCACATAGCCGCTATGGCGCGACGCGTCGATCAGGGCCTGCTTCAGGGACAGATCGGCATCCGGTGCGGTGGAAGTACGGTTGATCTCGGCGGCGGCCTTGTCACCCGACCCAACGAAATACGCCGCCGGCAGCATCACGACGCAGAGGCCGATGAAGGCGACCATGGCAATCAGCCAGCCCTGGCTTGAAATCAGACCCTCCGCCAGTGGCGCGGCGATGAACGAACCGACCGAGCCCATGGCCGATATAATGCCGAGAACGAACGTTCGCTTTGTGACCGAGACGGCCCTTGCCGACGCCGCCATGGCGAGCATCAGGGCAGTACAGGACATCGCTATTCCGACCATGACGCCGAGCCCGATTATCAGCATGACGGTTCCGGTTGCCGCCATAGTGACGCCGATGCCCGCCGCGTAGAGCAGGGTCCCCGCTATGGCGACGAGCCGGCTGCCGAATTTGTCGGCATAGGCGCCCACAATAGGCTGGGTCGCCCCCCACACCAGATTCTGGATGGCGATAGCAAGCATGAAATCGGCCACCGACACGCCGAGATCCTGCGTGATCGGGACGGAAAAAAGTCCCCAGCTCTGGCGCATGCCCATGCTCATGGTGAGCATGACGCTCGACCCTACCAGGACGGCGATGGTCTGTTGGCGGGTATACCCGGGTTGCTGGATGGATTCGGTCATGAAGGATGCTTTCCCGTTCGGCCCCGACGAGGAAGCCCATTTGGCCGGATATTAACCGGGGATAGCCGTAATCGCCATCAGCTCCGGCCTGAAAATCACCCGGTCAGGTGTTTCTGTGATCATCTTGCGCTCCCTCAATCGCCGAATAGACCGGCGGCCAGCAGCTATGCTGCCGGATCTGGCCGGCGTTGAAGCCTTCTTCGCGCAGCAGGCCAGTCAGGCGGCGCGGCTCTGATCCGCTCCCGGATTCCACTGAAAGAAAAACGCTCCGGTTTTCGGAGCGTTTTTTTATGCGCCATTTGTCCGGTTCGCG
>RFUP01000216.1 GCA_009922885.1 Paracoccaceae bacterium | reverse complement strand
GTGGGGGCGCAGGCGGGCGAGCTGATTGGCCTGTGGTCGCTGGCCATTGCCCAGCGCATGAAAATGGCGGCTTTGGCCAGCATGGTGGCGCCCTACCCCACGGTGTGGGAAATGAACAAGCGCGCAGTGGGGGGCTATTTCTCGCCCCGGCTGTTTGATAATCCAAGGGTGAAACAAGTGGTCAGGCTGGTGCAACGCTGGCTGCCCTGACCGGAACAGAGGTTGAGATGCTGCGCACCCTGTCGGGACGGTTCTTGGTATTGACCATCATCTTTGTGATGTTGGCCGAGGTGCTGATTTTCGTGCCCTCAATCGCGCGGTTTCGCGAAGATTACCTGTTGTCGCGCCTAGAGCGGGCGCAAATTGCCAGCTTGGCCCTGCTGGCCGATGATATGATCAGCGCCGATCTAGAGGCAGAATTGCTGCGCAATGCCGAGGTGTTTAACGTGGTGTTGCGCCGCAACGAGCTGCGCCAGCTGATGCTGCAATCGCCCGTGCCCCAGCCCATCTATGCCACCTACGACCTGCGCCAAGCCAGCGCTTTTGCCCTGATCCGCGATGCCATGGCCAGCTTGGTCAACCGCGAAAACCGGGTGATCCGGGTGATAGGCAACCCGGTGCGCGAGGCCGGGCTATTGATCGAAGTCACCATGGAAACCGGCCCCTTGCGCGATGCAATGCTGGGGTATGGCATTCGCATCTTGGCGTTATCGGCGGTGATCTCGGTTTTTACGGCGGTGCTGCTTTTTCTGGCGGTGCAGGTGTTTTTGGTGCGCCCCATCAAAGGGGTGGTCAGGGCGGTGCAAAGCTATGCGGAAAACCCCGAAGATGCCCGGCGCATTATCGTGCCCAGCGCCGGCGTGACCGAGCTGCGCGAGGCAGAAGAGGCCTTGGCGAAAATGCAGCAAGACCTGACAGGGGCGTTAAAGCAAAAACAACGTTTGGCGCAGCTGGGCGAGGCGGTGGCGAAAATTAGCCACGATCTGCGCAATATCCTGACATCGGCACAGCTGTTTGGCGACCGTATCGAAACCAGCACCGATCCCAGCGTGCAGCGCTTGGCGCCCAAACTGGTGAACCAGATCACCCGCGCGGTGCATCTGACCGAATCTACCTTGGCCTTTGGCAAAGCAGAAGAGCCGCCCCCCCGGCTGGCGCGCGTGGCCTTGGCCGATATCGTGGCCGATGTGCTGGATAGCGAACGGTTGGCCATTACCGATGGGCAAGATATCAGCTTGGCGGCCGATGTGCCCGCCACCATGGTGGTGCGGGTGGATGCCGAGGGGAATGCTACGATTGCGGGCCGCGCAGAGGCGGGTGATCAAGTGGCGTTGTTGCTCGATGGTCTGGAGATTGCCAAGGCAGCGGCAGACGGGGCGGGGGCCTTCGTGTTTCTTACGACCTTGCCGCCAGCCGATGTTCCACGGTCGCTGAGCTTGCAGGCGACGGGCGCCGATGGCGCGGCGCGGGTTTCGGATGTGGAGGCGATTGTTGCGCCTTTCGCGGGGCCTGTGGCGGTTGGTGCGGCGGAAACCGAGGCCGCGAAGCCGGAAGAGGCGGCGACCGAGGCTGCACCTGAAACGACAGCCGAGACGGCCGCAGCTGCGGGCGAGGCTTCGGAAAGTGCCGCGACTGCCGAAGTGGCGGCGGCGGGATCTACGACAGCGGAAGCTGCGGCTTCGGCAGTGGACAAGCCGCTCGCTGCGCCAGCAGTGGTGATGGCTGGGCCTCAGGGGATCGAGGTGAAGCAAGCGGCATCGGCGGCGGAGAGCCTTGCTATCGATGCGATCAGCTACACCGATACGGGCGATGTGGAAATCGCGGGGCGCGCGCCGGGGCGCGGGTTCGTGCGGCTCTACCTCGACAACAAGGTGGTGACGGAATCCAAGATCGCGGAAGACGGGACGTGGCGCACGGCGCTGACGTCGGTTGAAGCCGGGATATACACGCTGCGGGTGGACGAGGTGGATAGCGCGGGCAAAGTGGTGAGCCGCGTGGAAACGCCGTTCCGTCGCGAGGCACCGGAGGTTCTGGCGAAGCTGACGAAGGCACAAACGGCTGAGACTCAGGGTGCCGAGACTCAAGGTGCCGCGACGCAAGGGGCCGAGACGCAGGCGACTGAGGCGCAAACGGCTGAGGCGCAAACGGCTGAGGCACAGGCGACCGAACCACAGGCGACTGAACCACAGGCGGCTGAAGCGCAGGCGGCTGAAGCACAGGCGGCTGAAGCACAGGCGGCTGGGACGCCCGCAACAGAGACACAGGCAACAGAGACTCAGGCGGCTGGCACGCAGGCGGCAGAGACACAGGCGGCTGGCACGCAGCCAAAGCAGGCGAGCGCAACGGCGGCAGCGGCTGCGCCTCAACCCGCGCCGAAGCGCGTGCAGGCGATCACGGTGCAGCCGGGCAATACGCTTTGGGCAATCGCGCGGGAGCGCTATGGCTCGGGGATGCTCTATGTGCGGCTTTTCGATGCCAACAAGGATGCGATCCGCGATCCGGACCTGATCTATCCGGGGCAGGTGTTCACTATTCCCGACTGAGGCTACGCCCTTCGGTAACTGGGAGCGGCAAATTGGAATGGCCGGGGCGTGGGCTCTGGCCATTCCCTTAAATGGGGCCTATCTCTCGCGGCTGACAGCCTTGAGGAGATCCGCCTATGCGTGGAATGCGCGCCACCTCCACCCCGCCCAGCACCGAAAGTAGCGAGCGCCGTTCAGGCCTGCGCACGGTGCACCGGGTGATGCCTTATCTCTGGCCCGAAGGGGCGGAGTTGGGATGGGTGCGCTCGCGGGTGGTGTGGTCTTTGGTGATCCTTGTGGTGGCGAAGCTCGTGACCGTGGCGACGCCTGCCTTCTACAAATGGGCTGTGGATGCGCTGAACCCGCAAACGCCTGTGGAATACATGGGGTTGGGGGCCGTGGGCCTGACGGTGGCATACGGCATGGCGCGGATGCTGTCGAACGGGTTCCAGCAGTTGCGCGATGCGGTGTTTGCAGCCGTGGGGCAGCGAGCGCTGCGGCTCTTGGCGTTGGAGACGTTCAACCATATCCACCGCCTCTCGATGCGCTATCACCTGACCCGCAAGACGGGCGGTTTGAGCCGGATCATCGAGAGGGGCGTGAAGGGCGTCGACTTCCTGTTGCGCTTCATGCTGTTCTCGGTTGGGCCGCTGGTGCTGGAACTGCTGCTGGTGGCGGCGATTTTCTTCTTCCTCTTCGATGCGCGCTATCTGGCGGTGATCGTGGTAACGATCGCGCTTTATGTCTGGTTCACGTTCAAAGTGACCGAATGGCGGGTGAAGCTGCGCCGCGAAATGAACGATCAGGACACGGACGCGAACCAGAAGGCGATCGACAGCCTTCTGAACTTCGAAACGGTGAAGTATTTTGGCGCGGAAAAGCGCGAGGCCGCGCGCTATGACGTGGCGATGGCGCGCTACGAGAAGGCCGCGCTGATGACGGCCTATTCGCTGGCGTTTCTGAACTTCGGGCAGGCGTTCCTGATCACGCTGGGCCTTATCATCGTGATGGTGATGGCGGCTTGGGGGGTGCAGGCGGGGCAGTTGACCGTGGGCGATTTCGTCATGGTGAACGCCTATATGATCCAGATCACCATGCCCCTGAACTTCCTCGGCACGGTTTACCGCGAGATCCGGCAAGCGCTGGTGGATATGGGCGAGATGTTCGACCTTCTGGAGCAGCCCGCCGAAGTGGTGGACAGCGCAAATGCCAAGCCCTTGGACGTGAAGGGGGGGCGCGTTGAGTTGCAGGATCTGCATTTCGGCTATGACGCGGCGCGGCCCATTCTGAAGGGGGTGACGCTGAGCGTGGACCCGGGGCAGACTTTGGCGATTGTCGGGCCTTCCGGCTCGGGCAAGTCGACCATCGGGCGCTTGATGTTCCGCTTCTATGACGTGACGGGCGGGGCTTTGAAGATCGACGGGCAGGATGTGCGGGACGTTACGCAAGAGAGCCTGCATGATGCCATCGGCGTGGTGCCGCAGGACACGGTGCTCTTCAACGACACGATCCGGTACAATATCGCTTACGGGCGTGCGGGGGCGTCGGAAGAAGAGATCGTCGCGGCGGCGAAAGCGGCCCAGATCCATGACTTCATCCTGCGCCTACCCGAGGGCTATGACACGGCTGTGGGCGAGCGCGGTTTGAAGCTTTCGGGGGGCGAAAAGCAGCGAGTGGGCATTGCGCGCACGCTCTTGAAGAACCCGCCGATCCTGCTTCTGGACGAAGCTACGTCGGCGCTCGACACCGAGACCGAGCGGGAAATCCAGGGCGCGTTGAAGCAGGCAGGCGAAGGGCGCACGGTGCTGACCATCGCGCACCGCCTTTCCACCATCGCAGATGCGGACCGGATTATCGTGCTCGAAGAGGGCGTGATCGTGGAAGAGGGCACGCATGAGGTGCTCTTGGCCAAGAAGGGCCGCTATCACAGCCTTTGGCAGAAGCAGGCGGCAGAACGCGACGCGGCCTGAGGCTTGGCCTTGCCCCAATGATTATGGGCTGCAGCGTTCTTGATGCGGTGTCAGGGGGGCGCTGCCCCCCCGGCCATAGGCCTCACCCCCCGGGATATTTCCGAAAGAGAAATTG
>RFUP01000215.1 GCA_009922885.1 Paracoccaceae bacterium | reverse complement strand
GTTCACGCCTTCGCGCCCGAAGGAGGCACCACCAAGGATATGCGAGGCCAGCGCGCCGTTAGGGTAAAGCCGCATCTCGCGGTTGCCAAACAGAAGCCCCGGTTCACCGATGTCATGCACCGCTTGGATCTGTTCGGGCGACAACACCTTGCGAACCCAGAGGAATTTCCGCTTTCCGGTGAAATCCTCCAGAAGATCCTCGGCCTTCATATCGGGGAAAATCCGCGCAAGTTCCTGTGCAGCGCGCGCGGGATCCACCATGGTTTGCGGCTGCGCATAGAGCGCGGAGGTTTCGAGATTGGTGGCCAGAAGGCGGCCTTGGCGGTCGACGATTTCGGCCCGCTGCGTGGCGATTTCAACCCCTGCGGACGAGGTGCGCGGCTCGGCGGGCGGCGTGGAGGCCAGAACGCCCATGCGCACGCCGATGGTGGCAAAGGCGGCGAAGAAGCAGAGGCCAAGCACGAAGAGGCGGCTTTCGGCGCGCGAGCGGTCACTGTCGCGCAGGCCTTCGTGGCGCAGGCGCAGGTTCTCGCGTTCGATCGCGTCGGGGTTCTCGCCGCGGGCGCGGGCTTCGAGGATGCGGGCAAGCGGGCGGAGCGGGGTGCGGATCACAGCCGGTCTCCTTCGGTGGCTTCGCCTTCCGTGCCCTCTGCCAACGGCTGGATGGTTTGAAGCTGCGGATAGGGGATTTCATCAACGCGGCCGAATTGCTCGGGCTGGAAGGGCAGAAGGCCCAGTGCGTCGAAGTTGATTTCGGCCAGATCGCGCAGGCGGTCGGGGCGGTTCAGATAGGCCCATTCGGCGCGGAGCACCGCGAGGCGGGCGCGGGCATCGCCGATCTCGCGCTGGATCGCCTCGGCTTCGGCCATAGCATCTTGGGTTTTATAGTTCTCGTGGTAGGCCCAGAACCCCAAGCCCACAACGGTGGCCGCCAGAAGAACATAAAGAATGGTTCTCATCTGCGTGACTTTCCAGGGAGTTCAGGCGCGCCCAAGGCGCGGGGATCGGAGGCGCGGGCGGGCGCATCGGTGCGGCGCGCCACGCGCAAACGGGCGGAACGGGAGCGCGGGTTGACGGCGAGTTCCTCGTCATCCGGCCCCACGGCTTTCTTGGTGACGGGTTCCCACGTTGCGGCGGGGCCTTCGCTGACGGGCGCATAGCGATTGCCCGAGCCTTGGGTGCCCGCCCCGTGCTGGAAGAAGCGTTTGACGATACGGTCTTCGACCGAGTGGAAGGTGACAACGGCCAGCAATCCGCCCGGTTTCAGCGCGCGTTCGGCGGCTTCGAGCCCACCGACAAGCTCGCCATATTCATCGTTCACCGCGATGCGGAGCGCTTGGAAGCTGCGGGTGGCCGGATGGCTTTGCCCCGGCTTCTGGCGCGGCAAGCAGGAGGCAATCACATCGGCCAGTTCCAGCGTGCGCGAGAAAGGCCGCGCCGCAAGAATGGCGCGCGCAATGCGGCGCGAGGCGCGTTCTTCGCCGTAATGGAAGAGGATATCGGCCAACTCGCTTTCAGACGCGCTATTCACCAGATCGGCGGCAGAGGGGCCGGATTGGCTCATCCGCATGTCCAGCGGGCCGTCCCTCATGAAGGAAAAGCCCCGCTCGGCCAGATCGAGCTGCATGGAGGAAACGCCCAGATCGAGCACGACACCGTCGAGACCCGACGCATAGTCGTCAAGGCTCGAGAAGACGCCTTCTTGAAGCGTGATCCGTTCGCCGTATTCCGCCACCCAAGGGGCGGCCATCTCAAACGCGAGAGGGTCGCGATCCACGCCGATCACATGGGAGGCACCAGCCGCGAGAAGGCCCTTGGTGTACCCCCCCGCCCCGAAGGTGCCATCAAGCCAATGACCGGAAACAGGCGCCACAGCTTCAAGGAGCGGGCGCAAGAGAACCGGGATATGCGGGGCGTCGGGGGCTGTGGCAGCAGCGCGGGCCATAGCTTAACCCCCGCCCGGAATAAGGGAGAGCGGATCGAAATCGTCCGGCATCTCGGAGAGGAAGTCCTCGATCTCGGCAGCCTCTTCAGCGCGGAAGGTATCGGCGTTCCAGATCTCGAAATAGTCGCCCATAGCCACCATCACCGCCTCTTCCGAAAGGCCGATCTGTTCGCGGCGCTCTTTCGGCAGCACGATCCGGCCATCGCGGTCGACTTCGGTTTCCCAGGATTTCCCGAGAATAAGGCGGGAGGCCTTCTTGCGGGCGTCAGAGCCGCGCGGAAGCTTCTGGATGCCCGCTTCGATCTCGGCCATGGCTTCGATCGTGTAGGCATGCAGGCAATTCTTGAGGTGCGGGCCGTAGAGCACGACCATGCGGGGCAGCGGGCTTTCGGGGAAATTGGGGTCGCCAGACTCGAGCACACGGCGAAAATCAGCAGGGATCGACATCCGACCCTTGCTGTCAACCTTCTGGTTGAACTCGCCTCTGAAGCTCAGGCCCATGCCTTCACCCACTCCTTCCCCCGGTTTCGATCATTCGCCACCCCGGAACGGAAAACGGCGGATCGAGCTGCTGCCACTGCCCGATCCGCCGCCCTCGTCCCGCTGTGCGGGGTGGTCCAGCTGCGCGCGCCATCTGGGGGGATGTCTGCTCGCTCGCGCGCCGGATCTCTTGGTTCGATGAAAGCGGGTGCCTGTATGAAACCTGACTGGGAGTTTTTGGTTTGAGGTCTTAGCGCCTCTATCCCCGTCCTCATCGTGTGATTTAGGGATCGCATGGGAATACATGGAAATCAACAGAATTTTCTGGGAATTTTGGCCAAATATGGGATCAGGCGCACGCGAGAAACAAGATGTAGCGTGAACAATAGCAGAACACATTCCCGTGTATTGCGCTTATCAATAAATCAAACACTAAATGTAGAGCATAATTTTTGTGGCGATTTTTCCCACGAATTCCCGAGATTAACTCTCAAACCAACTCTCAAACCCGCGCAAACCCGGCCTCATCAGGCGGAAATAGGTGGGGAATTCGGCGAATTCCAGCGGGAAGACGCCGCAATCGCAGGGAAGTGATTCGGAAACTACGCTCCCGTAAAGGGGGTTTCCCGTGTTTTCCCAAAGCGTCAGACGCAGAGGTCCCATGCATTCCCAGAATGGCATATAAAGGAATACGCTATATACAGGCGCACCGGAAAAGCGTATGGCGCGCCCTTGCGCTGACGGAGTACGCCCAAAGATGACCCACCCTGCCCTTCCCGCCGCCCTTGCCGAGACGCTTGCCGCGCGCGGATATGAAAGCCTGACGCCTGTTCAGGAAGAAATGCTGCGGGAGGATCTTGCGGGCGCCGATATGATCGTGTCGGCGCGCACAGGCTCGGGCAAGACAGTCGCCTTCGGTGTGGCGCTGGCTGGCAAACTTCTGCCTACTCTGGGCGAGGGCCTCAAGCCCAAGGCGCTCGTGATCGCGCCGACGCGCGAATTGGCGATGCAGGTGCGACGCGAGTTCGAATGGCTTTACGGGCCTGCGGGTGCCTATATCGCGTCTTGCGTGGGCGGCATGGATATGCGGCGCGAGATTTTCGCGCTGGAAAAGGGCGCGCAGATCGTTGTCGGCACGCCGGGGCGTCTGGTCGACCACTTGAAGCGCGGCTCGCTCGATCTTTCGGAAGTCGTGGGCGTGGTGCTCGATGAAGCGGACGAGATGCTCGATCTGGGCTTTGCCGAAGATCTGGAGATGCTTCTGGCCGCCGCTCCTTCCGACAAACAAACGCTGATGTTCTCGGCCACGGTGCCGAAGGGCATCGAGAAGCTGGCTGCAGGCCACCTCCGCGAAGGCTTCCTTCGTGTGGCCGTGGCAGGCGGCGAAGAGCAGCACGCCGACATTACCTATCAGGTGGCAGGCGTTCCGCATGACGACGCCGAACGCGCCTTGGTCAATATCCTGCGTTTCCACGAATCTGAACGCGCGATCATTTTCGCCAACACCCGCGCCGCCGTGGCCCGGATCGCCGCCCGCTTGGGCAATCGCGGTTTCCGCGCTGTGGCGCTGTCGGGCGAATTGAGCCAGTCCGAGCGGACCCATGCGCTGCAAGCGCTCCGCGATGGCCGCGCCCGCGTGTGCGTGGCAACCGATGTGGCCGCGCGGGGGATCGACCTTAAAGGCCTCGATCTGGTGATCCATGCCGAACTGCCGGGCAGCCCCGAAACCCTGAAGCACCGTTCGGGCCGGACGGGCCGCGCGGGCCGCAAGGGCACTTCGGTGCTGATCGTCACGCCGCGCACCCGCGCGAAGGCCACCCGCATTCTCGCGATGGCCGGGATCACCGCCGAATGGGGTGGCGCGCCGATGGCCGAGGATGTGCGTGCCCGCGACGCAGAGCGCCTTGTGGCCTCCGTGGGCGGTGCGCTGGAATTGGAAGACGATGACCGCAGCCTCGCCGCGCGCCTTGCGGCCGAATGCGATCCGGTCGCCTTGGCGGAAACCGTGGTGAATTTCTGGCGTGCAGGCAATTCCGCACCCGAAGAGATCGGCACGCTGGCGGTTGCGCCTCCGGCGCGCGAAAAGCGCCCGGCCTCGGAATTTGGCCCATCGGTCTGGTTCCGCCTCTCGAAAGGCCGCACGCAACGCGCCGAAGCACGCTGGCTTCTGCCGAAGATCTGCCAAGCGGGCGGT
>RFUP01000214.1 GCA_009922885.1 Paracoccaceae bacterium | reverse complement strand
TTACGTCATGACGCAATCCATACGCATTCCAGACGCAATCCATACGCTTCGGAAACGGGCTTAACCGACGAGAAGGCCTGCGACTTTCAGGGCGCGTTCGGGGCTTCCGTCGACTTTCAGTTTGCGGGCCATCACGGCCATGATCGGGTTTTGCTCGCCCGAAAGGATGCGGCGGAAGGTGGTCTCCGAGGCGGTAAGCGTGACGTCTGCGGGATCATCCGCGAGCCGCGCACCTGTGCTGTCGAGGCTGATCGCGCCGATGTTTTCGAGCACGAGCTTTGCCGTGCCGCGAATTTTCCCTTCGGCCTTCGGGTGGAGGAAGTCCCGGAATTCGTTCAGTATTTCTTCTGGTGTGGGCATCGTCGCCTCCGGTGGGCTGCGTTTTTTGCGGCGGCCTGAAGGATCACGCAAGCCTGTCGTCAGGTCAGGTTGGGGTGTCACCAGCGCGTGAGGGCGTCTTCGTCTTCGTCTTTCGCCGCAACCCACGCGCTCTTTTCACCTGCGTATTCCTTTTTCCAGAAAGGGGCGCGGGATTTCAGGTAGTCCATCAGGTATTCGGCCGCCTCAAAAGCGTCTTTGCGGTGGCGAGAGGCGGTGGCCACCATCATGATCTGGTCGCCTGCTTGCATTTCCCCGAAGCGATGGATCACCAGAACATCACCGAGATTCCAACGAGTTAGTGCTTCGTCCGCGATTTTCTGGAGGGCTTTTTCGGTCATGCCGGGATAGTGTTCGATGACCATCCGCTCCATGTCGCCAGTGTCACCTGCGCGCACGATGCCCTGAAAGGTGACGACCGCACCAAGATCGGTTCGCCCTTTGGCAAAAGCGGTGGCTTCCGCGGCGAAATCGAAGGGCTGTTCCTGCACAACGATCCGCATCTCAGCCTCCGGTCATGGGCGGGAAGAACGCCACTTCACGGACGCCTTCAAGGGAGGCCGAGAAGTCGGAAAGGTCTTGATCCAAGGCGACGCGAAGTGCGGAAATATCTGCGAAAGCAACGGCATAGCGCTCTTCTCGCGCCTTCAGCTCTTCGACGAGTTCGGCGACGGTTTTCGCATTTGTTTCGAGGCGCTCCTTGGGGAGGCCGATGCGTTCGCGGACCCAAGCGAAGTAGAGAATTTCGAGAGCCATCGGTTCAGTCCTTCAAATGGGGAAGCGCCTTGCGGAAGTATTCCCATCCTGTGATCGCGGTCAGCAGGGCAGCAATCCAGAGAAGGGCCAGGCCGAGATTTCCGGAGATGGTCATCAAGGACAGTCTGGTGCGCAAGCCTGCCGTATCAGGGCCTGATCCGTTGAGGATGTTGGCGGCCTCTACGTCACTGAATTCTTTCAAGGAAATCGCCAGATTGTGCTCGAAAACGCCTTGCGAGAACAGAACGGCGATTGCCACCATCTGAACGGTGGTTTTCCATTTGGCGAGTTTAGTGACTTTCAAGGTGCCGGAAACTTGCCCGAGATATTCCCGCAGCCCCGAGACGAAGACCTCGCGAAAGAGGATGACGGTTGCTGGCAGAACGAGCCACGGGGACATCGATGAGTAGCCGAGGATGACGGCCAAAGCGATCACAACCATTGCCTTATCGGCAATCGGGTCAAGCATGGCACCAACTTTGGATTCCTGATGCCACGCGCGGGCCAGATACCCATCGAACCAATCGGTTATCGCCGCGCCAAGGAACAGGATGAGAGCGCACCAATCTGCCCAAGGACGATGGAAATACAAAAACATTACCGCAACGCCGGGCGCAGCGAGCAATCGCAGGGTCGTCAGGATGTTGGGCACGGTCCAGTTCATGCCTCTTCCTACCGTCTCTCGGGCGAGTGGAAAAGGGGAGACTGTGCCTTAGCGCAGGCGCGCGACGACGTAATCGGCAAGACCTGTGAGCATGTCCCGGATCGGGTGATCAGGAAGGGAGGCCATGGAAGCCTTTGCTTTGTCAGACCAGATCAGCGCTTCATCGCGGGTCGCCGAAAGCGTGCCGTATTTCTCGAAGAGCTCAAGGGCTTGTTCCAGATCGCCTTCGTTCTGATTGCGCTTTTCAATCACGCGGGCCCAGAACTGGCGCTCTTCTTTCGTTGCCTGAGCAACGGCTTTGATCACGGGAAGCGTGAGTTTGCCTTCCCGGAAATCATCTCCGACATTCTTGCCAGTGGAGGAGCTATCCCCTTGGTAATCCAGAAGATCATCGGCGATCTGGAAGGCAATGCCGAGGGCGTCGCCATAGTCAAAAAGAGCTTTCACTTGCGCTTCAGGAGCACCTGCGATCACTCCGCCAACCTCTGTCGCTGCCGAAAAAAGCGCAGCCGTTTTGCCGCGCACGACTTGTAGATAGATATCTTCGGTCGTCGCGAGGTTTTGTGCGGCTGTCAGCTGCAGCACTTCGCCTTCGGCAATCGTGGCCGAGGCATTGGCGAGAATATCGAGGACCCGGAGAGAGCCGGTTTCGACCATGAGCTGGAAGCTGCGGGAAAAGAGGTAATCGCCAACGAGGACCGATGATTTGTTGTCCCAGAGCAGGTTTGCAGTGGGGCGCCCGCGGCGCTGGTGGCTCTCATCGACCACATCGTCGTGAAGGAGCGTAGCCGTGTGGATGAACTCGACCGTCGCGGCGAGCTTGACGGCGTTTTCGCCGGAGCCTCCGCACAGTTCGGCGGCTGCGAGGGTGAGCATGGGGCGCAAGCGTTTGCCCCCCGCTTCCACAAGGTGAGCGGTGACTTCTGGGATGCGTGGCGCGTGCTTGCTGGCCATCCGCAGACGGATCAGGTGATTCACGGCGTCCATGGCGGGCGCAAGGTGAGCAGCCAGCGCCTCGTGTGGTTTGGTCGCGTGTGTATCCAGACTCATCAAAGGCTCCCCAAGGCTCGACAAATCCCGAACCGAATGGCTATCTCACGGCTATGAAGCAACTCTTGCGTACCACGGACCCAACAGAACTAACCTTCGCAGAAGCGTTGCTTCGCGGCGAGGGTATAGACTGCTTCATCTTGGACGTAAACATGAGCGTCCTCGAAGGGGGATTGGGCATTCTGCCGCGCCGTATGGTTGTGAGAGATGAGGATTTCGCCTTGGCTCATCGCGCGCTGCGGGAAAACGGTTTGCATCCCGAGAATGACGATGACTGAACTGACGTGCGACGAGTTTCTTGGCGGCAAGCTTCGCCTATGGCAGCCCAAGGTAGGTTATCGGGCCGGAGTTGATCCGCTCCTGCTCGCGGCATCTTTGCCTGTTCAGTCTGGCCAGACGGTTCTCGATATCGGTTGTGGCATCGGAACGGCGGGTTTTGCCGTCATGGCACGAGAACCAGGCGTTGCTGTGACAGGTATTGAGGTTCAGCCGCTTTATGCCGAGCTTGCGCGCCGAAATGTGGTCGAGACGGGCTTTGAGATGGAAGTTGTCGAGGCTGATTTCTCTAGCCGCCCTCTTCAATTGCGGGAACGCGCTTTCGATCACGTTATAGCCAATCCTCCCTATTTTGACCGTAAGGCTTCGATTGCAGGGCCGGATGGTGGGCGTGAGCGCGCGATGGGAGAAGATACGCCATTGGCGGCTTGGGTGGCTTATGCTGCGAAACGTGTGAAGCCCAAGGGCTATGTGACGTTCATTCATCGCGTTGAACGGCTTCCCGAGTTGTTGGCGGCGATGACGGAAACTCTGGGGTCGATACAAGTTCTCCCATTAACACCGCGGATCGGTCGCGAATCGCAGCTCTTTCTGGTGCGTGGCCGGAAGGGGGGACGGGCGGCATTCCGGCTCCATGCCGGGCTCTTGGTACATGAAGGCACTGACCACGCTGGAGACAGGGAAAACTACACTCCCCTTTTCCGGCAGGTGCTTAAGGATGGTGCCGCGCTTCCCTTTCCGGCATAGTCGGCCGATTTTAGCGAATTGTTCACCGGATGTTGCGGCTGCGGCGTGACATGCGAGCGATTCCGTGCTGCACTTGTCATATTCTTGTTTCATTCAGAGGAGGATTACTATGAGTGTGTCGTCTCGGATTGAGGAACTGAAAAGAAAGCACGTGGCGCTTTCGGAGCGTGTCGAGGCTATGCAGCGGTCGCCGGGGTCCGCAGACGCCGAAATTGCCGATCTGAAGAAGCAAAAACTGAAACTGAAGGAAGAAATTAGCCGTCTGATGGCAAACGTCTGAAACTGGCTCGGGCTGCGATTACGGCTCCTCCTGTGACGAGGAGCGCTGCCAGCCCAAGCTGCCAGGTCAAATCGGCTAGGCCGGAAAATACCAACGCCAGTGTTGAGAGCAATGGCGCAGCATAGGAGGCGACACCCAATAGCTGGATGTCGCCTTTTTTCACGCCGTGATCCCAGGTGTAAAAGGCCAAGCCAACTGGGCCCGCGCCGAGGCCGATGATCGAAAGCCAGCCTAAAGCGGTCGATGGCCAGACGGTTTCTTCCCACAAGAGATGACTGGGAACGGAGAGAAGCGCGGTTGCAAGGCAGAACACCACAACAGTTTCCGTAGGCGCGGTACCAAGGCGACGAGAGATGATCGAGTAGCTCGACCAAGTGAAGGCGCATCCAAGTGCCAGAAGGTATCCCGGCAAATGGGCCGGATTCAGGCCTTGCGCCTTCCCGCCGACGATCAAGGCTGCTCCCGCGAAGCCGAT
>RFUP01000213.1 GCA_009922885.1 Paracoccaceae bacterium | reverse complement strand
ACCCAAGCCGCCAGAGAGAACGCCTTCCCAAACACCTTCGAAAAGCCGTGTCTTGGTAAGTTTGACCTCGCTCATGTCGCCTCCTTCAAAGCTCTGCTCGCGGCAGACGGCTGAACGTCACATCTCGCAAGGTGACCATATTCATTTCAGGGCCTTCGAAGATCAGATCGATCCACGCCTTCTCGACACGCTTCTCGTTCAACTTGGTGTAGGCGAGGTCAAACTCGACTAGAATCTCGCTTTCGCGGAGCGGCAGTTCTCGAACAATCTGCTCGGTATTCGGGCCGTGCTTGATGTTGAGGCGGGCGAAAATCTCAAGCGGCTTTTCCATTTCGACAATCGTGTCGACGCGGATCAGGTGCTGGCGCTTCAACCCCTGAACAGCTGCGTCAGGCAAGTCGATAACCAAGGAAAGAAACGAGCCATAGAACCGGAAAACATCCATGCGGAGACCGAATGGCGCCAGATCAGCTTCACGCCGGTTTCGCACTTGGCGCAACGTCAGCTCGGAGTGCGCGCAATCATGGAACAGAGTAACCTCGTTACCCAGCATGGTCTTGGACTTGACCGAAGACATACCCGGCCTGTCCAGCGGACCTCGCCATAGTTCCGGTCGCCATGACCAATCCGCCCCTCGCGGCTTGAAAAAAGCCGTCGACCCGATCATCGGCAATGCAAGGTGGCTTTCGGCAACATAGATCAGCGCATCAAGCTCGGTCTTCAGCGCGCGCGCCTGTTGGCGCTGTTCGCGCAAAATGCCCAACTCGCTTGCTTTTGCTTCCCGCGCGGCTTTCCGCCAGCGTTTCAAACTCCGACGGAATACCAGTCGCTCCAGAAATCCGCCCTGTTCTGCGCTCAAGCTCAATCCGCCTATAGAAGTCAATCTGGGGTCAATTATTGCGAAGTATTCCGCGAAGCCCTACGCTGAAAATGCTGGGTTTATCGCTCAGATGCAAGCTGTTCGGGTGATTTCTGTGAGGAGACTCAACCGCCGGGCCGCGAGAGTTTCTTGAAGCGCGCGAGAACACCGGCAAATGGGTTGGAGTTACCAGCCTGCGCACTGCTCTCCGCGGGCTGCGCTTGAGATTCCAAGATCGCTGGTTGCGCGGCAGGCAGAGATGGCTCCGAAACTTGCGGGCTTTGCGCGCGGATATTTTCCGCAAGAGTCGTAATCGCAACAATTCCTTCTTTCCCGGTCAAGGGAGAACCATTTTCCGCGAAAAGCCCCAAAGCGACCAAATAACCATTCACGCTGATCACACCGCGCCAATGTCGACTGTCAGCGTTTGCCATCATGCTTGGAACGGCTCCGTCCAGATGAAGCAGTGTAATACCCTTGCCATCAATCGCATCGATGATCACAGCGTCAGGTAGTTCCGATGCGAGTTCCATTGCCTTTGGCAGCTCTTTGCCTCGGTTGGTAGCAACAGTCATCAAGGCAGGCGGAACGTCATTAGCCCGAGCTTTTGCCGTAAGCAGACTGCACGGCGCAACAAGCGCAAAGCCCGAGCTGCGATCTCTGAGGCTGTCGCCATCGACGCAATAGCCGGCAGGCGGTGCAACGACGACATTGCCGCGCGCCAACCGCGCTTTGCGGAGAACTGTATTTGATGCCTGGGCTTCCGAAGTCCCTATGAGATCCCCTGCCTCCTCGGCTTTGGGCAGCGGCAAAGAACTGACGTCAAGGCAGCCAGAAAGGATGCTCGCGGAAAGCAAGCTCGTTATCACTTTCGTTTTGGAGCTGAGGATTTTGGATGATTGTGAAGCATTAGGTTCGAATACGCACTCGCAGCGTACCGCTTTCTTGGCCGAGAATTCAAACGCGTTCAACATCTACTCACCCGCGCTCCCCTACGCAGTCTCTCACCATATCCAGCATTGTAATTGCCACGATATTGGCTCCCTTGGCGTGTAATAATCGCGATTTTTTCATGCAAGCTTTCTGCGGCTTGCCCCCCGCGCGTAGCGGGAGTTTTTATAGACTGTATCAATTCCGACAACATGAGAGCGCCTGAGCGGGCTTCTGGCATCCTCTGAGAAGTTCGCTAACACCCCTTCAAAGAACCCGCGCTTTCCAAGATTTCCACGACATGTCACCATTCTGGGAAATTGTGAGGATTACCATGAGCCATAATATTTTGGCCGACCGTATCGCGAAAGGGTCAGGCGCGAAGCCAGCCGATCTCGTTCTACGCGGTGGCAAGGTGTTTTGCGTCGTAACGGGCGACCTGATCGAAGGTGACGTCGCTATCGCCGGTGACAGGATCGTTGGCATTGGAGCGCCCTATGAAGCCGACACGGTTATTGACGTTAGCGGACTGACACTCGTTCCCGGTTTCATCGACACACATCTTCACGTGGAAAGCTCTTTGGTCACTCCGCAGGAGTTCGACCGCTGCGTCACGCCTCACGGGGTCACTACCGCGATTTGCGATCCACACGAAATCGCGAATGTGCTCGGAGTGGAAGGTATCGAATGGTTCCAGCGCGCAGCGGAAACAACCTTGATGAGCCTCAAAGTGCAGCTTTCGTCCTGTGTTCCGTCATCACACATGGAAACCGCAGGTGCCGCTATCGAGGCTCCGGAACTTGCGAAACTCAAGGGCCACCCGTCCGGCCTCGGACTGGCGGAAATGATGAATTTCCCTGGTGTCTTGGCGGGCGAACCGAACCTGATGGCAAAGCTGGAACTCTTTGAAGATGGCCATATCGACGGACATTGCCCACAGCTTAGCGGAAAAGGATTGAATGGATATGCCTCGGCAGGCATCCGCACAGAGCATGAAGCCACGACAGCCAGCGAGGCGCGGGAGAAGTTGCAAAAGGGGTTGCGTGTTCTGATCCGCGAGGGCTCGGTTTCGAAAGATCTGCACGCACTTGCGCCCGTTCTGACGGAACGCACGAGCGCCTATATGTGCCTCTGCACCGATGATCGAAATCCGCTCGACATCGCCGAGGAAGGCCACCTCGATTTCATGATCCGAACTCTGATCGGGCTGGGTGTGCCCCCCTTGGCAGCTTATCGAGCCGCATCCCTTTCGGGAGCCGAGGCTTTCGGCCTCAAGGATCGAGGCCAGATCGCACCGGGCAAACGGGCGGATATTGTCGGTGTCGGGTCTCTGGAAGCGTGCGATGCGCGTTTCGTTATGGTTGGCGGGCAAGTTGCCAATGACACGAATTTCGCAAAGCGCCCTCCGCTTCCCCCCATTGGCCGACATTCCGTTCGCGCCCCGTGGATCACAAGCTCGCATTTTCGGAATCCGGGAAATCGGGAAGAAACCGATGTGATAGGCATCATGGAAGGCAAGATCATCACCGAGCATCGTAAGGCAATGATCCCTGCCACCGACGGTGACAAACGGCCAGACCCGGCCCGTGATCTAAGCCGGATTGCCGTGATCGAGCGCCACGGAAAGAACGGGAACGTCGCTACCGGATTTGTACAAGGCTTCGGCTTGCAGCGCGGTGCCATCGCCTCCACCGTGTGCCATGATCATCACAACATCGCTGTGGTCGGCATGGACTATGCGGATATGGCCGTGGCCGCCAACAGGCTTGGCGAAATCGAGGGCGGTTTCGTCGTTGTCGCAGATGGCGACGTCCTTGCGGAGCTATCACTTCCAATCGCGGGTCTCATGAGCCTCAAGCCCTTTGAAGATGTGCGCGATGCCCTTCATGCGCTGCGCTCCGCCGCCTTTTCTTTAGGAGTGACACTTAAAGAGCCGTTCCTCCAACTGGCTTTCCTGTGCTTGCCCGTTATCCCTGCCTTGAAAATCACGGACAGGGGCATGGTGGATGTGACGAAATTCGAGATCATCCCCTGAAAAGCAAACGGGAGGGCAATCGCCCTCCCGTTTCATTCTTGTCGATCCTCTCGATCAGTAAACGACGACCGAGCGGATAGACTTGCCCTCATGCATCAGCTCGAAACCCTTGTTGATGTCTTCGAGCTTCAGCGTGTGTGTGATCATCGGGTCGATCTGGATTTTGCCATCCATGTACCAATCCACGATCTTCGGAACATCCGTCCGGCCACGCGCGCCACCAAAGGCCGTGCCTTTCCAGACGCGCCCGGTCACCAGCTGGAACGGGCGTGTCGAGATTTCCGCGCCTGCGGGTGCCACACCGATAACCACAGAAACACCCCAACCACGGTGCGTGCATTCCAGCGCATCGCGCATTACCTGCACATTACCGGTGCAATCGAAGGAGTAATCTGCCCCACCGATCTGGTCGAAGGGGGTCTTCGTCATGTTGACGATATGCTGCACGATAGAGCCGTCGATTTCCTTCGGATTGACGAAATGGGTCATGCCGAAACGCTCGCCCCATTCCTTCTTGTCGTTGTTCAGATCAACCCCGATGATCATGTCGGCACCGGCCAACTTGAGGCCCTGGATCACGTTGAGGCCAATACCACCAAGGCCGAACACGACGGCCTTCGCGCCAATCTCAACCTTAGCTGTGTTGATCACAGCACCGATACCGGTGGTCACGCCGCAGCCGATGTAGCAAACCTTGTCGAAAGGCGCGTCGGGGCGGATCTTCGCAAGCGCGATCTCCGGCAGAACAGTGTGGTTCGCGAATGTCGAGCAGCCCATGTAATGCAGGATCGGCGTGCCATCGAGCATCGAGAAACGCGATGTGCC
>RFUP01000212.1 GCA_009922885.1 Paracoccaceae bacterium | reverse complement strand
CATCGGGCCGCAAAACCATGCCCGCGCCCCCGCCCGCAGGCGTGTCATCCACGTTGCGGTGCTTGCCGATGCCGTAGGTCCGCAAGTCATAGGTCTGCAATTGCCAGATCCCTTGCGCCAGCGCCTTTCCGGTCAGGCTTTCGCCCAGAACCCCCGGAAACGCGCCCGGAAACAGCGTGATGATCCGCGCAGTCCAAGCCTTCGCCAGTTCCGGCGTATGCTGGACCAGTTCGCGCGGCGTGAATGTCGGTCGGACGGCCAGCCGCCCGTGAGATTTCGAAATATCGCTCATGGCTTTGGCCTAGTCGGGCTTTGTTTCCGCGTCAATCGGCACCTCTCCCCGCCGGAGCGCCTTCTTCATCCGCGCCCGCTCCGCCCGATCCGTTACCGCCCTGTTGATGCGCAGGAACTCTTCTCGCATCTCGGGCGGATCGCGCCGATTCTTCTCCGCCACGGGTTTGAGCGTTTCCCGAAGGCCGAAAGGTAAATCCAAGAGGTCCAGAATGGGCGCCGCCAAGCCGTCTTTGGGCGCCTTTTCCAAGGGCATCCGCAAAATCCGGTCTGGCATCGCGCCTGTTAAGATTTTGTTAACCATTCCATCGAGGTCAGACGCAGGCCGGAACGCCACCCTGAAATCCTCTAAGCCACTGGTAAGGCTAGAAGATTTCACATGTTCCCAGTAAGCGCTCTCGATCCAGGCGTCGGGTTGCCGCGTTCCAAGGCAAATCGTTACCGCGCGCTTCGGCATTAACGTTTTCGCCACCCGCACGAGGTCGCCCAGAATATCCACCGCCGCGCCATAATCATCCGTCCCCGGCCGCCCCGGCATATGCCCCGAAAGCTCCTCCGCCGACAGCAACAAGGCCTTCTTCGGCCGCGTCGCGAGCTTGACAAAAAGCGCCTCCGCCCGCAGCGTTACCTTCGCCCGATCAAACCCTGAACGCCCCTTGGAATACCCCCTGCAAGCGCGGATCAGGTCTTCCATATCGCCTTTCAAAACCACCGCCACATGCGGCGCTAACGCCTTGCGATTGCTCTGGAAAAACGCTTGAATCGAAGAGGTTCCGGTCTTGTGGAACCCCGCATGGATCACCAAGGGCTTCACGGCTCACCCTCGATCACGGCCCGCTTCGCCTCTTTCCAATCCGCCTTCGAAAGGTCCGATCGGTTGATCTGCAAAAGCTCTTCCAACGCCTCCTTCGGCAGCCTCGGATTGGCATCCCGCACAGGCTCGATCCGCTCCCACAAGCGCTTCGGGAACTCTGCAAATTCCAATAGCGGCCCCAACGTGCCCAACGGCTCCGAGCGGCACGCTTCCGACGCCCAAGTGAAGCATTCCCCCCGCGTTCCCAGCACCTTAGCCGCCTCCGCCGCATCCCGCGCCAAGTCCGTCTCCGGCCCCAACTCCGCCGAAAATGCCGCGAAATCTTGGGTAAACCGCGTCGCCCGCACATGCTGCGCCCAAGCGCTCGCAAGCCACCCCTCCCGCTCTCTCAGCGAGAGCGCCAGATCCAGCCGCGCCCCCTCCGGCAGCCCCTCCAGAAGCACCTCCAGGATCGGCCCCAGATCATAGCGCCTCAGCCCATGCCGCCCCGGCATATGCCCCGCCAAGTCCTCCGAGGAAAACACCACAGGCCGCGCATCCTCCGCGTCCAACCCGTTGAGAAACAAGGCCCATTCATGCGCCAGAAGCGCTCGCTCCAATGGCTCGCGCCGCACCGAATAGGCCCGCGCCGCCTCGCACAAAGGCTCTTGGCCGAGCCGCGTGAACACCCGCCAATGCCGCGACAGCAGGCGCTTATTTTTCCGCAAAGTCTGCTGAAGGCTCGTCGTGCCGGTCTTGTGAAAGCCCGCGTGCAGAACGAGCCGCATGCTCATTCCACCTCGGCTGGCGGGTCCGCCACGATGCGTCGGGCCTTCAAATCCACCGTCGGCACCGCCGCCAAGGTGAAGGGCAGAAGCAAGGTGTTCTTCGCCCCTTTCTGCCAGATTTCAAGGATATCGCCTGCCCCGTGATTGAGCACGGCCTTCACCTTACCCAAAGCTGCACCGCCCGTATCCACCACATCCAGCCCGATCAGATCGGCGTGGTAGAACTCGTCATCGGGCAGCGACGGCAACTGGTCGCGCGGCACATAAAGCTTCGTGCCTTTCAAGGCCTCCGCCTCCTCGCGCGAGCGCACATCCGAGAGCCGCGCCGCAAAGCCCTGCGGGATCTGGCGGGTGAGTTGCACCTTGAACTCCCGCTTGCCGCCCTCTGTCAGCAAAGGCGAGTAATCTCCAATCGCATCCGGCTCGGAGGTAAAGCTTTTCAGGCGCACTTCGCCATGCACCCCGAAAGCCCCCATAATGGCGCCAATACAGATAAGATCGGCCATGTTTTCTGCCCTCTGCCGTTTCCCCGTTCTTGCCGCGCCGCTAGGCCGATTGCAACAGGCTTGGCCCTTCCGGCAAAAGGAAACCCCGGCCAAGCAGGGCTGGGCCGGGGTTCCAATACGCTGAAAACAGCGATTATTCTTCGGTTGCTTCCGCAGCCTTGGCAGCCTTGGCAGCAGCGCGGTCCTGCGCGGCCTTACCCGGGGTGCCTTTCTTGGCGTTGTTGCGGTCTTTCTTCGGCATCGCGCCTGCAGCTTCGAGGAAGCGGGCCACACGGTCGGTCACCTGCGCGCCCTGGCCGAGCCAGTAGTTCACGCGGTCCATGTCCATCTTCACGCGATCTTCCGAGTCCTTCGCGAGAAGCGGGTTGTAGGTGCCGAGCTTCTCGATGAAGCGGCCGTCGCGCGGCATGCGCGAGTCAGCAGCAACGATCGAGTAGTGCGGGCGCTTCTTGGAGCCGCCGCGGGCGAGACGGATTTTCATTGCCATGGTAATTCTCCTTTTGATGGCACGGTGGCGGGCTTCCCCGCCAATTTCTTCAAGACTGGTGTTTCTTATGGTGTTGGATCACTTCCTGAATGATGAATTGCAGGAAGGCTTTCGCGAATTCCGGGTCGAGATCGGCATCCTGCGCCAAGGCTTCAAGCCGCGCGATTTGCCGGGCTTCACGGTCCGGATCGGAAGGGGGAAGGCCGTGTTCCGCCTTGAGGCGGCCGACCGCCTGAGTGTGCTTGAAGCGCTCACCCAGAGTATAGACAAGGATCGCGTCCAACCGGTCGATGGAAGCGCGGTGCTCCTTCAGGATTTCCGCAGCGCGTGCCACGGGATCATTGGCTTGGTCAGTCAAGAGCGAACCCTTTCGGTTTGAACAAGGGATTGGCGTAATTGGCGATTTCCATTTCAATCCCGTGGGAGAGCTGGGTATCGCGCAACTGCGCAGGCGAAGGGTGACGATAGACACTATCGTTCCCGTCAATCGTCGCGGCCTCGGGATCGCGCTTGGCACCAAGGCGCTCGGCAAGGCGGATCGAGTCGAGGTTTTTCGGGTCGAGATAGCTCACTGCGCTCTCCCATCCCAACTGCGTGTAAAGGTAAGTGCGAACCGCATGCGTCGCTTCAAGCGCATAGCCATGCCCCGCCACATCCGGCCAGATGATCCACGCGATTTCCCGCTCCGGCCACTTCGCCGGGAACCAGCCACCAGCCATCCCCAACGTGCGGTCGGTTGCGCGATCGTGGATCATCCACATGCCATAGCCGCGGATATCCCAATGGCCGATTTCGGCCGCATAGAGCATCCACGCCTCATAGGAATTCAGAGGCCCGCCCATGAACCGCGCGCGGTAGGAGGTGAAGGTTGCCTTGAAGTTCGGGTAATCCTCGGGCTCCGGGCCACGCAGGATCAGGCGTTGGGTCTCGATCACGGGAATACGCGTGCGGGTCATTGCGCGTCTCCCTTCTGGTGCCGCCACACTTGCAGCGGGCCAAGCACCGGATGGGCGTAATTGCCTTCCAGCTCAGCCCCCAGCCGCTTCGCCAAAGCCACCGAACGGGTGTTCGTGGGCACGATGAGGCTCGCAACGGTCTTCCACCCCAGAACGTCATAGGCATAGGCCCGCACCGCCATGGCGGCTTCGCAGGCATATCCCTTGCCTTCCGCCCCGTCGAAAAGCGACCACGCGATTTCGGGTTCGGGCCAATCCTCGGGGTGATGCAAACCCACAAGGCCCAGCGCCGTATCATCGGCAAGATCCGCGACAATCCAGCGTCCGAACCCGCGCAACTGCCAATGCCCGATGATGGCCGTCAATTGTGAATGTGCCGCCACCCGATCAAAAGGCCCGCCCACCGTCACCGAGCGTGGCGAGGCGCGAAAGGCTGCATAGGCCTCGAAATCCCGCATCTCGGGCGCACGCAGCCGCAGCCGCGCCGTTTCCAGCGTCGGAATGCGAACCAGCGTTTCGCCGGTGATCCGGAACGGTGCGCTCATGCGTAGGCCTCCATTCCGGGGCCCGAAAGCGCCTCCGGTCCGGGGTGGCGATAGAGAAACTCGCGACCCATCTGCACGTTGTCGAACTCGCATTCGAACCAAGCGCCCATGCGCTCCGCCAAAGCGATAGACCGCGTGTTGCTCGGCACGATGGCCGAAGTGAGCGTGGTCATCCCCAGTGCCGAATAAGCCCAATCCCGGACGCAAACGGCGGCTTCGTAAGCAATGCCCTTGCCCTCGTAGCCTTCGAACACCACCCAACCGATTTCCGGCTCGGGCCAACC
>RFUP01000211.1 GCA_009922885.1 Paracoccaceae bacterium | reverse complement strand
GTGGCCAGTGCTGCCGAGCTTGAAGGCGATCCGGCCATTGCCGACGCGGCTTTCGCGCGCCTCACGCCGGACATGACCGCGAAGTATCTTTTCACCTCTGGTTCCACCGGAAGCCCGAAAGCGGTGATCAATTCCGTCGGCATGCTCATCCGCAATCAGGATATGGTGGCCGATTGCTTCCGGTTTCTGGCGAAAGCGCCGCCCGTTTTGGTGGATTGGGCGCCGTGGAGCCATACGGCGAGTGGCAACAAGGTGTTCCACATGTGCCTCTGTGCAGGCGGGGCTTTCCATATCGACGGCGGCAAACCTGCGCCTGCTCTGATCGGTGAAACCCTGCGGAACCTCCGCGAAGTGGCGCCCACGTGGTATTTCAACGTGCCTGCGGGCTGGGAAATGCTGGTGCAGGCCTTCAAATCCGATGCCGATCTGGCGCGGCATTTCTTCAGCCGGATGGATCTGATGATGTATGCGGGCGCGGGCATGGCGCAGCATTTGTGGGAGGATATCCTCGGCCTCGCGCGGCAATACGCGGGCCGCGATGTGCTTTTGACGACAGGTCTTGGGGCCACCGAAACCGGGCCTTTTGCGCTGATGTGCACCGAACAGCAGGAAAGCCCCGGCAATATCGGGGTGCCCGCGAAAGGGATCACGCTGAAGCTGGTGCCGAACGAGGGGAAGCTTGAGGCGCGGCTCAAGTCGCCTTCGATCACGCCGGGCTATCTGGGCGCGGCGGCGGCCACGGCGAAGGCTTTTGACGAGGAGGGCTTCTATTGCCTGGGCGATGCGCTGCGGCCTGCCGATCCGGCGGACTTGTCGAAGGGGTTCTTCTTTGACGGGCGGATCGCGGAGAATTTCAAGCTGGCGACGGGCACGTGGGTGGCCGTGGGGGCGCTACGCGCCGCACTTGTGAATGCGATGGGCGGCTTGGTGCGCGATGCGGTGATCTTGGGCGAAGATCGCGACGAACTGGGCGCGCTTTTGGTGCCCTCAGACGGGGCAGCGGAGGCCGAAGTGGCAGAGCGGTTGGCGGCGTTTGCCGCGAAATCCACCGGATCGGCCTCGCGCATCCGGCGTGCGGTTTTGCTTACGAAGCCGCTCTCGCTCGATAAGGGGGAAGTGACCGACAAAGGCTCGGTCAACCAGCGCGCGGTGATCCGCTGCCGCCCCGATGCGGTCGCGCTATGCTATGCGGGCGAGGTGGGGGTGAAGTGGGAATAGCCGCTTAGCTCCTCTTTCCAAATGAACACCAGTCTCGGCAGAGACATTCGGAGCATGCTTTCAGCTTTTTCTAGCAAGCATATGCTTGCGTGAAGGCATAAGCAAGCATATGCTTGCCTTAGTGTTAGCAAGCAAAGAGTGATTCGATGGTAGGAACACCTCAATCAAAGGGCGGGATGGCGCGGGCTGAAAAGCTCTCGAAGGCGGAAAGAAGTGAAATCGCTAAGCGAGCCGCTGTGGCGCGATGGAATTCACACCTCCCAGATGCCACGCACGAAGGGACGCTAGAAATTGCGGACTTATCTCTTCCGGTCGCGGTTACTTCTGACGGCACCAGGTTAATGATTTCCAAGGCATTTATGACTGCGCTGGGGCGGCCTTGGAAGGGTAGTTATGCGAGCACAGAATTGCCCAACTTCATAGCAGCCAAGAATTTGCTGCCTTTCGTTTCTCAGGAGTTGCGGGACGTTCTAGCTCCTGTGGATTTTGTGAATAAGCACGGACAGCGCGCGAATGGCTACCGCGCGGAGCTGTTGCCGATGGTTTGTGACGTGTATTTGGATGCTCGAAAGGCGGGTGTGCTAACCGAGTCACAGGAGCGGGTCGCCGCCCAGGCGGAACTTCTAATCCGCGGGTTCGCTCGTGTTGGCATTGTCGCTCTGGTTGACGAGGCGACGGGTTACCAGCGAGATCGGGCAAGCGACGCTCTGGCGAAGATTCTTGAGAAGTTTATTGCTAAGGAGCTTCAACCTTGGGTGAAGACATTTCCAGATGAGTTTTACGAACAACTCTTCAGGCTTCGAGGTTTGGAATTTCCTAGAGATACGGTGAAACGACCTCAATATTTTGGTCATTTGACCAATGATATAGTGTATCGTCGGCTAGCTCCGGGAGTATTGGAGGAGCTGAGAAATACTGAGCCCAAAACGCCGTCCGGTAGGCGGAAAGGTACATTGCAACAAAGACTGACATCGGACTTAGGGCATCCAAAGTTGCGCGAACATCTTGCTTCTGTTTGCACCATCATGGATTTTAGCGAAGACTATCAGGACTTTATCAAAAAGCTCGACAGACGCCATCCGAGGTATGGTGAAACCTTAGAATTCGATTTTGACGGGGATAGGTGGCAGGGGCTCTAACCTCAAGGCCGTTTTTCTGTTCCCGTATGCGGATTGACTTTGCGCCGCTCCGGCCAAGATTGACGGCAAAGGAGAGGGCCATGGATCACGCGGCTGAGGAAAATCTGGCACCGCATATCGTGGCGCTCGTCGATGCCGAGGTGGCGGCCCATCAGGGCCATCCCGCAACGCTTGCGGATTTTCTGGCCCATCGCGTGAAGCGCCCGCGCCCCGTCACCGTGCAATTCTCCGGCGGCATCTTCCAGACCTGCTGGACCGTGACCCGATCCGATGGCGACTATCAGGTGCTTTACCTGCCCTCGGCGGGCTATTTTAGCCTCTGCGTCGGGTCCGATTTCGGCCCGCTCGATATCGGCGTGCACGGCAGCGCGATCCAGTGCTTCTCGGCGGTGGTTTAGCTTTCGCCTGCCTTCGGGTGATTGTCTGAAATACGCCGGAGAAGGGCGATCAGTTGGGCTGATTCCTCCAAGGAAAGTCCGTTGCAGATTTCGCCCTGCATCTCGGAGACGAGGCCTTGGACCCGTTCGAGAATGGCGCTGCCCGAATCAGTGAGGTGCAGAACGCGGGCGCGGCGGTCGCGTTTGGAGACGTCACGGGCGACGTAGCCCTTATCGACCAGGCGGTCGATCACGCCGCCGATCGTGGCGCGATCCACGGCTGCATGGGCGGAAACGGTAGCTTGGTCGATCCCCGGTTCGGCTTTGATGGCCGAAAGGGCCGCGAACTGAAATGGCGTCAAATCAAGGCCTTCGCGGGCCATGGTCTGGGCAAAGATGGCGGAGGAGGCCTGATGCGCGCGCCGGATCAGGTGGCCGGGCATGGAGCTGAAATTCTGCATCACTTTTTCTTTGCCTTTGAACAAAGTCGACCATACGGTCGGTTAAACTTGTTGACAGGCTGCGCCGCAGGTTTGTTATACTCTATAACAAACTCGGATTGCCGCGCAATAGTATGCATGCATTCTATTTGACCGGTCATCTAATAATATGTATGCATTCCATATAGAGGATTGCAACAGGGAGGATAGGATGTCGGTTCAACTCGGCACGCTCGAAGAGCTGCCGCAGGACTACCGCGATGCAATGACCGAGGCGGGCGTCGCTCCGCTTTGGCCGATGATGCGCAAGGTTCTGCCGCACGGGAAACCCATCCCCACAACGAAACCCAGCTACTGGAATTTCCAGCATCTGCGCCCGCTGCTGCTGCGCGCTGGCGAGTTGACGCCGGTGGAAAAGGCCGAGCGCCGTGTGCTCGTGATGTCTGACCAAGGGCGTGGCACTGGCGCGATGCAGGCAACCTCGTCGATCTATATCGGCATGCAGTTGCTCCTGCCCGGTGAAACCGCTCCGGCGCATCGCCATACGCCGTCGGCGGCGCGGATCATCGTGGAAGGCAAGGGTGGGTTCACGGTTGTCGATGGTGAAAAGCTACCGATGAACCGTGGCGATCTGGTGCTGACCCCCGGTGGTGACTGGCATGACCACGGCCATGAAGGCGATGAGCCGGTGATCTGGCTCGATGCGCTCGATCTGCCGCTTTTCGTGTATCTCGAAGGCTCCTACGCCGAGGAAGCGCCGCTGCAGGCACAGCGCAACCGCCCCGATGCGGCGTTGGTGGAATATGCGGCGGCGGGCCTCGTGCCCTCGCGCCGTGGCAATCAGGCTCGCCGCTACCCGATGGCGCGGTTCCCTTGGGCGCGCACTGAAGCGGCGTTGCGCCAGATGGCGCAATACACCGATGGCGTGGTCGAGATGGATTATGTGAACCCGGAAACGGGTGAATCCGTTCTGCCCGTGATGGGCTTCACCGCCATGATGATCCGCCCCGGCGAAACCGTGCGCCCGCCGCTTTCTTCGGAATCGGCCGTGTTCCACGTGATCGGTGGCAAAGGCGAGTCTGTCGTTGATGGTTGCAAAATTGCATGGTCCGAGAAGGACACGTTTACCGCTCCGGTCTTTGCTGAAGTGGACCACAAGAACACTGGCAGCGAGCCTGCCTTCCTGATCCGCGTGCATGATCGCCCGCTGCAGGAAAAACTTGGATATTATGAGGAACGCGCACGATGACCGCTCTCTTTGAATTGCCGCCCCACCCGCAGGTTCCGGTGGTTGGCTCGGACAAATCCTTCCCTGTGCGCCGGATTTTCTGCGTTGGCCGCAACTATGCTGCCCACGCTGCTGAAATGGGCCATGAGGTGGACCGTGAAGCGCCGTTCTATTTCACGAAAACCCCTTCGGCGACGCTCCTCACTGGCGCGACCATTCCCTACCCGCCGGGCACCAGCGATTACCATC
>RFUP01000022.1 GCA_009922885.1 Paracoccaceae bacterium | reverse complement strand
TTTAGTAGGCAAGTCGGGGAGTCCGGCCGCGATCCGAAGATAGCTGGTTTCGTCAGTCGGCAACTAGGTCTATCCTTGGCCGGATTTGGGGGCGGATTCGCCTACGGCATGATCGAGGCCCGGGATAAACCGCCGGAGCAACGACTGGCTAATGCATTAGTCATGGGTGCAGCGGGTGGCGCGTTTGGCGCTGAGGCGCATGTTATATTCATCCGATGCCCGTGCATCTGTGTGACCGGCAATAATGTAAGCACGCGAATTCGCGGACGAGAAGAAGTTCGCGAGGTTCTGGCGACCGCCTGCGGACAGCTTGTAGCTGTTGGTCGCGAAATACTGGTCGGTGTTCATCACGCCACAGACATTCGCACGGTGGCAGACCGGGATACCTTGGCGGTTCACGTGATTCGACATGTAGCCTTCGAAGCCATCATCCATCACCCAGTGTTCGCATCCATCCGGGTCGACCCAGACAGTCGGGGCGTAACGTTCGCCGGTGGCTTTACGATCATTATCAAAAAGACGCCCGAACAGCCCGTCTTGGGCTAGCGCGACGCTAGACGTGAAGATGCCCATTACAAGCGAGACAGCGGCAGCAGCCGTCATGAACTTGCGGGCGAAGTTAGCGTGATGTCCCACAGCTACGACCCTATTGTTATTTCCCCCTGAGCACAAAAATACCCATACGGATATATGCCCAACACGGAATTGAGTTTGAAGGAAATTTTGGCCAGTGTGAAGCTCTATTTGGGTATATGAAGCCTGCTCGGATTAACTTTGTCCGCTCCCGCGGCAAGTTCACATCAGAATCGCCGAAAGTGAGTTCGGGCCAGCTCCAGTCACCCGCACACGCTTCAGATCACCAACCTTAATTTCATCCGCAGTGATATGAACGGCATGAAGATGATCGGATTTACCCACCATTTGCCCGTGCTGACGTCCAACTTTCTCAAAAAGGACATTCACATCCTTGCCGACCATGGAATCCAGTGAGGCGCGCTGCATCTGATTGATCAACTCCTGCAGCCGATACAAGCGCTCATCGGCGACCTCGTCGGGCAGGCAGGGGCGTTCCGCCGCAGGCGTTCCGGGCCTAGCCGAGTATTTGAACGTATAGGCCGCGCCGAACTTCACTTCTCGGATCAGAGCCAAGGTATCTTCAAAATCCTGCTCTGTTTCCTCTGGGAAACCGGCAATAAAATCAGAGGTTAGAAGGATGTCCGGGCGCGCCACTCGAAGGCGCTCGATCAAGCGAAGATATTCTTCAGCCGTATGTCCACGGTTCATACGTTTGAGAACCCGATCCGCGCCAGACTGCACCGGAAGATGGAGATAGGGCATCAGCTTCCCGACCTCGCCATGTGCTGCAATCAGATCGTCATCCATGTCGCGTGGATGGCTGGTTGTGTAGCGGATGCGCTCAAGCCCATCTACTTTCGCGAGTTCGCGCACAAGGCGGGCGAGGCTCCAAATGCTACCGTCGCCTTCACCATGATAGGCGTTCACGTTCTGGCCGAGCAAGGTAATGTCCTTGACCCCACGCTCGACGAGATCGCGCGCTTCGTTCAGGACTCGCGCCGCCGGGCGGTTGACTTCGGCGCCACGCGTATAGGGCACAACGCAAAAGGCACAGAATTTGTCGCACCCTTCCTGCACCGTCAAAAATGCCGTCGGCCCACGCGACGCTTTGGGGCGATCCGCGAGATGCTCGAACTTGTCTTCTTCGGGGAACTCCGTATCGACAGCTTTTTCGCCCTGTCGTGCCTTCGCCTCAAGCTCGGGAAGTCGGTGATAGGCCTGTGGTCCGACAACCAGATCGACCATCGGCGCGCGCGACAGGATCTCTTTCCCTTCGGCCTGAGCAACGCACCCAGTCACCGCGATTTTCAGGTCGGGGTTCTCGTCTTTCAAGTGCCGCAGGCGACCCAACTCGTGATACACTTTCTCGGCAGCACGCTCGCGAATGTGGCAGGTATTCAGCAGAATCATATCCGCATTCTCAGCGGTTTCGGTCTGAACGTAACCTTTGCCACCCATGGCCTCGGCCATACGCTCGCTGTCGTAGACATTCATCTGGCAGCCATAGGTTTTGATGAAGAGCTTCTTTGGCTCAGTCATGGCGAGGTCCTCATGCGGAAAGCAGTCCGTCACTTATCCTTTAGCGCCTTGCCTTGCAATGCATCGGGATATACCCGACTTTGAAACAAGAAATTTTTGAGACGGCGACATGCGTTATACAAGCATCAGCGATTTCTTGAGTAAAAGCAAAAACGTGCTCCTCAAGGGCCCGATCGCGATGATCTTCTGTGAAGATGATGTCGAAATCGACTCGACCGTCCGCCATCACTTTTCCTGCGGCTTCACGCAGGTCTTGCTGTTTGCAGAGCCGGGATATGTCGTCAGTGACGACGTGGCCGCCAAGGCCCACCGCATTGATTTCGGCCTTCCTACGCCGGAAACGCTGAACACCGCAGTCAATACATTGAATGAGGCCAGTCCCGGCGTCTGGATGTACTACTGTTATAATGCAGAGTATCTTTTCTATCCGTTCTCCGAGAAACGGACCGTCGGAGAGATGTTGTCGTTCCATACAGAAGAACGCCGCGACGCCATGTTGACCTATGTGGTCGATCTATATGCAGGCGACCTTTACCAGTTCCCGAATGGAGTATCCTTGGAAGAGGCCTATCTCGACAAGTCGGGTTACTATGCCCTCGCACGCCCTGATGTAAGTAATCACAATCACCCCAAAGAACGGCAGCTCGACTTTTTCGGCGGCTTGAGATGGCGCTACGAAGAGCATATCCCGCCTGCCCGCAGAAAGATCGACCGCATCGCCATTTTCAGATCGAAACCCGGACTCGCATTGCGAACGGATCACACGTTCAACGACGAGGAATATAATACCTACGCCTGCCCGTGGCACCACAACCTGACAGCCGCGATTTGCTCTTTCCGGACGGCCAAAGCTTTGAAGCGAAATCCGGGGTCAACCTTCGATATCGAGACCTTCAAATGGCACAACTCGACCCCGTTCCAGTGGCACTCCCGCCAATTGCTGGACCTTGGGTTGATGGAGCCTGGCCAGTGGTTCTAAGTCCGTGCACTCTGCGCCAAGAGTTCGATAGCTTAAGGGCATGAATGAAAAGGCCGGCGGGAAAGTATCTCCACCGGCCTTTCTGATTCTGAGAGGGATTATTTTTCCCAGCGCCCGGAGAAACCTTCCGGAATCTGGAGGATGTCCCGCCCCAGTTCGTCGACCCGCCGCCGACCGCAAAGGGCCATCGATACGTCCATTTCCTTTTGGATCACTTCCAGCGCCTTCGTGACGCCTGCTTCTCCCATGGCCCCCAAGCCATAGATGAAGGCGCGGCCGATCCAAGTGCCTTTGGCACCCATCGAAACAGCCTTCAACACATCCTGACCGGAGCGCACGCCACTATCGAGGTGAACTTCGATCTTGTCCCCAACGGCGTCGAGGATCGGGCCAAGTGCTTTGATGGAAGAAATAGCGCCGTCGAGCTGCCGCCCGCCGTGGTTGGAAACGACGATAGCGTCTGCGCCAACTTGAAGAGCCATTTTTGCGTCTTCAGCGTCTAGGATGCCCTTCAAGATAACGGGGCCGCCCCACATTTCCTTGATTTTCTTGATCTTGCCCCAATCGAGCGTCGGATCGAATTGCTCGGACGTCCAGCTCATCAGAGAGGAGGCGTCGGAAATTCCTTTCACATGGCCCACGATATTCCCAAACTGGCGGCGCTTAGTGCCGAGCATTTCCAAGCCCCACGACCATTTCGTGGCGAGATTGGCAATCGTCGAAGGCGTAAGCTTCGGCGGCGCAGAGAGGCCGTTCTTGAGATCCTTGTGGCGCTGCCCGAGGATTTGCAGATCGAGGGTGATGACAAGGGCCGAACACTTCGCGTCTTTCGCCCGCTGGATCAGGCGGCGCAGGTAGTCTTCGTCGCGCATGACATAAAGCTGGAACCAGAACGGCTTTTCGGTGTTCTCCGCAACGTCTTCGATGGAGCAGATCGACATTGTGGAAAGCGTGAATGGCACACCGAACTTCCCTGCCGCGCGCGCAGCTTTAATTTCACCGTCGGCATGCTGCATCCCCGTCATCCCGACGGGAGCCAAAGCGACGGGCATCGCAACATCCTGACCGATCAACTGGGTCTTGGTGGATCGACCCGACATATCCACAGCTACGCGTTGGCGCAGACGTATCTGGTCAAAGTCTGATACGTTCTCGCGAAAGGTCTGCTCCGTCCACGAGCCGCTTTCGCAGTAGTCGTAGAACATCTTGGGGACGCGCCGTTTATAGATCGCTTTCAGATCTCCGATGTTCGTAATGACGGCCATTCCAAAGCCTCCTCGTCAAACTGGTCATGTTCTCTTACCAAAACAGCCTGAAAGGAAGAAATGCAAGACATTGCTTCACATGACGGAATTCGACAACCTGCGCAAAACGGGAGAGAGCAATGTATTTCGAAGACTTTTTTGTCGGCTTCACATTCACCACCAAGAGCCGGATGCTGGGCGAAGAAGAGATCATTACCTTCGCAAAACAGTATGACCCGCAGCCTTTCCATATCGATAAGGTGGCCGCGAAAGAGTCGATTTATGGCGGCATTATCGCATCGGGTTTTCATACTATGACTACGGCCTTTGCTTTGTCCTTGGAGACCGGGCTGTGGGCCGAAGCCTCCATGGGGTCGCCGGGGATGGAAGAAGTGCGTTGGTTCAAGCCAGTGCGACCGGGCGACACGCTGACGGTGCGCGCGGAAGTGATCTCGTCGGAGGCATCAAAGTCGCGGGCGGACATCGGCAGAACCGGTATGCTCTATCAGACCTTCAACCAAGACGGCGAGGAAGTGATGCGGTGGAGAACCATCCACCTTCTGAAGCGCCTGCCCTAAATTGCAATTGCGAATGACTTGCAACTAACGGCCCGACGCTCTATCTTCGCCACAACCAATTCAAGAACTAGGACTTGTAATGGATCCGATCCTTGCTGGCACGTTAGGTGGTTTTATTGCGGCATTGGCGACAGCGCTTGGCGCTCTCCCTGCCCTTATTGGCAAGTCGATGTCGCAGCGAATGACCGATACGATGCTTGGTTTCGCTGCGGGCGTCATGCTCTCTGCCTCCTATTTTTCGCTCATCATCCCCGGCATCGATGCCGCCGAAGGCCTCTATGGTTCGGTCACCATAGCTTCACTGGTGGCAGGATGCGGCATTCTATTGGGCGCGGGGTTTGTAGCCCTTTTGAATGCAACGATCCCGCACGAACACTTCAAGACCGGACCGGAAGGCGGCGCGGATAGCGCGCGCCTCGCCCGCATCTGGCTGTTCGTGCTGGCGATTGCCATTCACAACTTCCCAGAAGGCCTATCCATCGGCGTGGCCTTCGGCGGCGGAAACCAGACGAATGGCCTTTCTGTGATGACTGGCATTTCCCTCCAGGACATCCCTGAGGGCCTTGCTGTGGCAGTGGCACTCGTGGGCCTGGGATACTCACGGCTTAAGTGCTTTATCGTTACTGCATTGACAGGCTTGGTTGAGCCCATCGGCGCATTCATCGGCTCGGCAGCTGTGACAGTTTCGAGTTCTCTCTTGCCGTGGGGCCTCACTTTTGCGGCCGGGGCAATGCTTTACATCATCAGCCACGAAATTCTGCCGGAAACACATCGCAACGGCCATCAGAACCGCGCGACGGCTGGCCTTCTGATCGGGCTGGTTCTGATGATGGTGCTTGATGTGGCGCTCGCAGCCTAAGCTTGCGTCGAAAAGGATCAGGGCGTATCAGGCGCGCATCTTAATCCGCAGGAGGCAATCATGGCCCATAAGGTGTTTATCGACGGTGAAGCTGGCACGACCGGGCTGCAAATCCGCGATCGCCTTCTGAAGCGTGCGGATATCGAACTGGTTCAGGTGGACCCGGCGCGCCGGAAAGAGGCCGCGGCACGGGCCGAGGCTTTCGCTGCCGCCGAGGTTGCCATCCTTTGCCTGCCGGATGAAGCTGCCAAGGAAGCTGTAGAGCTGGCTCGGCCTTACGGCACCAAGATCATCGATGCGTCGACGGCCTTCCGCGTCGATCCCGATTGGGCGTTCGGTTTCCCGGAAATGTCGAAGTCGCAACGCGCGACCATTGCGAAAGCAACCTATGTCTCCAATCCCGGATGCTGGTCGACTTGCGCCATCGCCTTGACCAGACCGTTGGTGGAAGCGGGCCTTATTGACGCAAAGGCCGGACTGTCGATTTCCGGTGTGTCCGGCTACACAGGCGGCGGAAAGTCGATGATCGCCGAGTTCGAGAATGGCGAGATCAATGGCGCGTTCCTCTACGCGGCGGCACAGGGCCATAAGCACTTGCCTGAAATGATGAAGCACGGGCTTCTTGACCGCCCACCGGTGTTTGTACCTTCGGTTGGCCAATACGCACAGGGTATGGCCGTGGCCATTCATCTGCCAGACCTTGGATCAGAAGGCATGGCAAAAGCTGTCGACGCGTTGAAGAGCCATTACCACGGAGAGCGCTTTGTATCTGTGGTCGAGGCCTCGGCGCATAGCCCTCGCGTGATGCCACAGTCCCTGAACGGGACGAACGTGATTGAGCTTTCGATCCACGGAAATTCGAAGACCGGTGCCGCCACAGCGATCGCGATTCTGGACAACCTCGGGAAAGGCGCATCTGGCGCAGCGGTTCAGAACCTCAACATCCTTCTGGGATGTGACGAGGCGGCTGGACTAGCCTGAAGCCAGACTTAGACGAATGCCCTACGCAGACAAAAAAAGGCAGGCTTAACGCCTGCCTTTTGCAATCGGGATCACCGGTTTCCGAGCGATCAGATGTTATCGGGTTGGGGCATGCCCAGCACGTGATAACCACCGTCCACGCGGATGATTTCGCCAGTGGTGCATGAGCCTGCATCGGAGATCAGATAAACCGCCGTTCCACCCACCGCATCCAGCGAGGCATTCGAGCGCAGAGGGGAATTCTGTTCCGTATGTTTGTAGGTCTTGCGCGCGCCGCCAATGGCCGCGCCAGCCAGCGTTTTCATGGGACCAGGGCTAATGGCGTTGACCCGAATGCCTTCAGGGCCCAGATCGTTCGCCAGATACCGGACAGCCGCTTCCAGAGCCGCTTTCGCAACACCCATAACGTTGTAGAATGGCGTGACCCGGTTTGACCCTTGGTAAGTCAGAGTAATAACCGTTCCGCCATTTTCGACCATCATGGGATGGGCACGTCGTGCCACCTCGATCAGAGAGTAGCAGGATATGTCGAGGGAATTCTTGAAATTCGCACGGCTTGTATCAAGGAAACGCCCAGTCAATTCGTTCTTGTCTGAAAAGGCGATGGCGTGGACGACAAAGTCGAGGCTGTCCCAACGAGCTTTCAACTGATCAAAAGCGGCGTCCAGAGATGCATCGTCGGTGACATCGACATCAACCATAAAGTCAGATCCGACCGACTGGGCCAGTGGTGCAAGGCGCTGCCCGAAGGCTTCGCCTTGATAGGTGAACGCTAGTTCGGCACCGGCTTCCGCACAGGCCTTGGCAATTCCCCAAGCGATCGAACGCTCGTTCGCAACGCCCATCACCAGCCCGCGTTTACCGCTCAGAACACCCATGGTTTACCCCCGATACTTCGACAAGAGCATAGAGCCGTTCGTTCCGCCGAAACCGAACGAGTTGGTCATCACAGTGTCGAGGCCCGCATTTTCGATCAGGGACGTAGCGATCTCGCCTGCGTCGATTGCAGGATCGAGCGTTTCCACGTTGATCGACGGTGTGATGAAGTCGTGTTCAAGCATCAGAAGGCAGTAAACCGCTTCCTGTGCGCCGGTTGCGCCTTGGCTATGCCCCGTCATGGATTTGGTCGACGAGATCAAAGGCGTCTGGCCACGACCAAAGACGCGCCGCACCGCTTCGACTTCTCCCACATCGCCAACAGGCGTCGAGGTGCCATGTGCGTTGATGTAATTCACCTTACGATCGGCGGCGATATCTTTGAGTGCGAGCCGCATGGCGCGCTCGCCGCCTTCGCCAGACGGAGCGACCATGTCTGCGCCATCCGAAGTGGCACCGAAACCCGTCACCTCGGCGTAGATCTTGGCACCACGCGCCAAAGCACGATCAAGGCTTTCCAACACAACGATGGCACCGCCGCCACCGATGACAAAGCCGTCACGGTTCGCATCGAAGGCGCGCGAGGCTTTTTCGGGAGTATCATTATACTTGGAGGACATCGCCCCCATGGCATCGAAGAGGCAGGACAGCGTCCAATCCAGTTCCTCGCCACCACCTGCAAACATCACGTCCTGCATCCCAAGCGCGACTTGCTGAGCGGCAAGGCCGATGCAGTGCAGTGAAGTGGAGCACGCGGAGGTAATGGAGAAATTCATCCCCTTGATCTGATAGGAGGTCGCGAGGTTCGCGCTGATCGTGGAACCCATGCATTTCGGCACTGCGAAAGGCCCGATCCGCTTCGTTGCGCCAGTTGAAAGAACTGATTGGTGCGCAGTGAGCATCGCAGATGTCGAAGGCCCGCCAGAGCCTGCGATAACCCCAGTCATGGGGTTGACGACATCGGACTGCTCGAGGCCAGCATCGGCAATCGCTTGCCCCATCGCGATATGCGCATAAGCGGCACCGGGCCCCATGAAGCGCAGCGTGCGTTTGTCTACATGCTCAGCGATATCGAGCTTCACATCGCCAGCGATCTGGCTCCGGAAACCGTGTTCTTTCATCGCCTCATTGGCGCTGATGCCGGATTTTCCGGCTTTAAGCGAGGCCAGTACCTCTTCGGCATTGTTGCCAATGCTGGACACGATCCCCAGCCCGGTGACTACGACGCGGCGCATTCGTGCCCTCCTTCCAAAACCTTCTGTCTTACTAGGCACTGACGCGACGGGGCGCAAGACGGAAGGCTTGTTGGTGTCGGTTGCGGGCTCTGTGCTTGCAGAACAAAAAAGAGGCCGCCCGGCCTCTTTTCGGGTCTGAACTGCTGATGCGCCTCAGCTTTCGCTGAGGGCCACCTTCATGTCCTTGACGATGTAAATCACCTCGCCATCGGCTTCCACGATGCCGTCGGCGACACCCATAGTCAAACGGCGTGTCTGAATGGCTTTAGTGAAGTCGACTTTGTAAGTCAGCATTTTGCGATCGGGGCGGACCATGCCCGTGAGTTTCACTTCGCCGACACCCAACGCGTATCCACGCCCCTGCCAACCGCGCCAGCCGAGATTGAAGCCCGTTAGCTGCCAGAGCCCATCAAGCCCAAGGCAGCCCGGCATAATGGGGTTGCCCGGAAAGTGGCAGTCGAAGAACCAGAGATCCGGTGTGATATCGAACTCAGCAACAACGTGGCCCTTCCCATGCAAACCTGCATCTTCGGAAATCTCGGTTATGCGGTCCATCATAAGCATTGGCGGCGCGGGCAACTGGGCATTCCCCGGCCCGAACAACTCGCCACGGGCGCATTTCAGGAGACCTTCGCGATCGAAACTTGTTGGGAATTGGGGCATGGGATGCGTGGTCCTCTGTGATAACGTTGTTACAATCGTCCTAACATCCGGCAACTTACCCACGCAAGCCTGACACGATGCTCCAGTGGCTCGGGATGTGAGGGGCATTTTTGTTTGAATTGGGCGCTTCTCGCAGCATATACTTGCTTTCGCGGACAGTAATTCGGATCGACCCATGGACGGCGCAATCGAGACAACGGCCAAGCGGGCCCAAATCTGGCTTTCGAAAGCTGGTGTGCGGCCGACAAGGCAGAGGTTGGCACTTGCTATCGCTCTTGTCGGAGATGGCCAGCATCGCCACGTCACCGCAGAAAGCCTATACGAGGCGGCCCATGCGTGTGGTGATGGCGTATCGTTAGCGACCGTCTACAACACGTTGCGCGCGTTCTGCGAGGCCGGGTTGATGCATGAAATTACCGTCGATGGCTCCAAGAGCTATTTCGACACCAATACTCATGACCACCCTCATTTCTACTGGGAAGACACAGGGCTTCTTTGCGACGCTCCCGAAGATCAGCTGGAAATCGCACGTCTGCCTGATCTTCCCGAAGGTGCGGAGCTTGCTTCCGTGGATGTCGTCATCCGGCTGCGGCGGACCTGAAATCCCTACCGCAGCCGCTAGAGGCTTGCGCCTTATTTAGGCAATAGCCACCAGTTCGATGTCGAAAACCAAGTCCTTTCCCGCGAGGGGGTGGTTGGCATCCAATGTCACCTCGGTGTCAGTCACTTCCGCCACGACGACAACCATGGTTTGACCCGTTTGTGTCTGGACTTGCAATTGTGCGCCCAGATCCAGCGGAATGTGCGGGGGGATTTCGTTTCTGGGGATCGACTGCCGCGCCTCCGGATTGCTTTCGCCATAAGCTTCCAAGCAGGGAACCGGAACCGACTTTTTCTCGCCGACCTGCATGCCAGGCAGCGCCTTGTCCAAGCCGCCGATGATTTGCCCCGACCCCACAACAAACTCGAGCGGATCGCGACCGTTCGAACTGTCGAAGACGGTCCCGTCGGTAAGCGTTCCTGTGTAATGAATGCGAACAGTGTCGCCGGTCTTGACCTCGGCCATACTAGATTTCCTATTTCTTGTGGGGTGAATTTAGGGGGCCGTCTCGGCGTTCCCGTCGAACATTGAATATATTATGGGCTACACTCGCAAATAGCAAATCAGGCCCGGAATTTCCTTTCCGTCGCGCGAAACACATGGCAGGTTGAACGACGCGGCAGAAAAGATCAGGAGTTTCCAATTTGATAACCACATGCGTCTTCGATGCTTACGGAACCCTATTCGATGTGTCTGCAGCTGCGAGAGAGGCCGCGTCTGAGCCAGGGGGAGAAGCCTTAGCCGCGTCTTGGCCGTCGATTGCCGAGAATTGGCGGCGCAAACAACTCGAGTATTCTTGGCTCCGTGCCGTGACAGGCGAGCACACTGATTTCTGGACTGTAACCCAAGACGGTCTCGATTGGGCATTGGAAGCAGAAGGCATCGAAGATCCAGCCTTGCGCGAAAGACTGCTCTCTCTTTACTGGAGCCTTTCCGCCTATCCGGAGGTGCCCGAAATGCTCCAAGCCCTTCAAGCGGGCGGCAAGAGCACGGCAATTCTTTCCAATGGATCCCCCGATATGCTTGGTGGCGCCGTCCACTCCGCAGGTTTGGGAGACCTTCTTGATGATGTCCTCTCTGTCGAGGCCGTTGGAGTCTTCAAGCCCTCTGCGAAGGTCTATGATATGGTCATACAACGCTTTGGCGTTGCGAAATCACACGTACTATTCGTTTCTTCCAATGGCTGGGACGCCGCTTCTGCTGCCAGCTACGGTTTTGTGACAGCCTGGGTAAATCGGGCCGGTTTGCCGCTTGACCGACTGCCTGGTCAACCGACTTATGTTCTCAACGACCTTGCCGAAATACCGGGATTGGCAGGACTCTAATGCCCCATTTTAGCGCTCAAGATGGAACGCAGCTCTATTTCGAAGAAACCGGGCGCGGACTGCCGATCTTGTGTTTGGCCGGTTTGACGCGAAACTCCCGCGATTTCGATTTCGTGGCGCCACATCTGACGGATGTTCACCTGATTAGGATGGATTACCGTGGGCGCGGGAAATCTGAGTGGGCTCCGGCGCAAACATATAGCATCTTGCAAGAAGCCGCCGACGCAATCGCCCTGTTGGATCACTTGGGGATCGAGAAAGCGGCCATTCTGGGCACCTCAAGGGGTGGGCTCATTGCCATGACGATCGCGGTTTTGTCCAAGAACAGGCTGCTTGGAGCTGCATTGAATGACGTGGGCCCGGTTCTCGAACAGGAGTTTCTGAGCACGCTGGCAGAGTACGTAGGGAAGGCGCCGCTAGCCCCGGATATGGAAACGCTCGCGGCAGCGACGGCGACTTGGTATGCGACAGAATTTCCCGGCGTTCCGATGGAACGTTGGCGACAGCACATTTCGAACACTCATCAAAGCGACCAGGGGCGGCCTGCACTCAACTACGATGGGCCCGGTCTCCGGGAGGCGGTCAATGCGGCTGGTGAAAATCCCTTGCCGGATTTATGGCCCCTGTTTTCCGAACTGGCGACCCTACCGACGGCGATGATCCATGGGATGAATTCAACTTTGATTTCTTCGGAAACGGTGGACGAAATGCAACGCCGCGCGCCAGATTTGATCGTCGCCCGTGTCCCTGACCGAGGGCATGTGCCCTTCCTCGACGAACCTGAAGCACTCGACGCCCTGAAACGCTGGATTGAGGCCCTGCAATGAACATCGACATGATCCAAAAAGCCGCCATTCGCCTGAAAGGGCATGCGCGCGTGACGCCTCTGTTATCGTCGCCCTTTTTGGACGAAATTGCAGGGCGGCGTGTTTTCGTGAAGGCGGAATGCCTCCAGCACACCGGTTCTTTCAAGTATCGCGGGGCCTTTGCGGCCCTATCCGCACTTTCACCCGAAGTACGTTCGGGTGGTGTGATCGCCTTCTCCTCTGGCAACCACGCGCAAGGAGTGGCGCTCGCTGCCCGCCAACACGGGATTCCAGCCGTGATCATCATGCCGTCTGACGCCCCAAAGCTGAAAATTGCAAACACCCGGGCCTACGGGGCGGAAGTTGTGCTCTATGATCGCGCGAACGAAGATCGCGATGCTATCGGGGAAAAGCTCTCAAAGGATCGTGGTCTTACCCTGATCAAGCCATTTGACGATGCACAGGTTATTGCGGGTCAAGGGACCACAGGTTTGGAAATCGCGGAGCAGGCCAGAGCCGAAGGGATCGACGCCGCAGATGTTTTTGTCTGTTGCGGCGGCGGCGGCCTTACGAGCGGGATCGCTTTGGCGCTCGCGGCCAATGCTCCCAAGCTGCGCGCACGGCCTGCCGAACCCGTTGGCTTTGACGATGTCGCGCGCAGTCTTGCGGCAGGCACTATCCAGCGCAACCCCAAACTTTCCGGTTCGATCTGCGACGCTATCGTGACGCCTGCTCCGGGCAATCTCACCTTTCCTATCCTGAAGGCACACTGCGGACCCGGCGTCGCCGTATCCGATGACGAAGCCCTGCACGCGATGGCACTTGCCTTTAGCCGCCTGAAAATTGTTGTTGAGCCGGGCGGGGCGGTGGCGCTTGCCGCCGCATTGTTCCATCCCGAGGCCACGCAGGGAGAGGCTGTGATAGCGGTCGCTTCAGGAGGAAACGTGGATACGGACGTATTCTCCCAAGCTCTAACCCGCTTTGGCTAAGGGTCTGTAATTCCCGCATTGCCGGGCTGGTTTTGCTTGTGAGACGGTAAGCGCATTGTACTTACCTTTTTCAAGTGAGCTTTTTATGGACATTTCTGTATCTGCCTCAAAAGGCATTCTTATCGCTTTGGCGGCCGCTGGGTATGCTGCAGCCACCTTCTTCATGAAAAATGCTGCATCGGCAGGCGAACTTGCCTCCGTTGGCTTAGCGATGCTGACCTTCCAACTGGTCGTGATCGTTGAAATTTTCATTCTCAGATCAATGGACCTCTCGAACGCTTACGTGATGATCGTCGCCGCCGAGACGTTAATGATCATCGCGATATCCCTTTGGTATGGAGAGGTATTTTCGATCCGCGAAGTACTGGGCGGCGGGCTTGTCTTGGTGGGTTTGCTCCTTGTGAACCACTAGATCAGCCGTGAATGGTTCGCGAGCGCCCACCAAATTGATTGACATCGCAAACTAAAATTGCTTCCCTTCGAGGGCGAATGGGGAGGAATCAATGCGCACTCAGGTCTGCATCATCGGCGGCGGCCCTTCGGGCTTGTTGCTTTCGCAATTGTTGCATCGCGCGGGGATCGACACTGTCGTTCTGGAACGCCAGAGCCGCGATTACGTACTGTCGCGCATTCGTGCCGGTGTTCTGGAATGGGGAGCCGTAGAACTGCTGCGCGAAGCAGGCGTCGGCACCCGCATGGACCGCGAAGGGTTTATCCACACTGGCACCTACCTTGCGGCTCGCAACCGGGGCTTCCGGATCGACTTCAACGAATTGACTGGAAAAAAGGTCATGGTTTATGGCCAGACCGAAGTGACGCGCGACCTCTACGACGCGCGCGCTGCAGCGGAGGGAACTGTCATTCACGGGGCTGAAGGCGTTGCGCTGCACGATCTCGACACCTCGGCACCTTACGTGACATTCACCAAAGACGGAACCG
>RFUP01000210.1 GCA_009922885.1 Paracoccaceae bacterium | reverse complement strand
AGATCGGAAAGTCTGGTTGCCCCGCCCGGTAGATCCATGATGCGCGCGCCCCGGATGCCGGCGGCGTGGAGGCGTTCCAGTTCGGCGTTTGGGGTTTCACCGGTAATCACCGCGACGCCGCGTGCGATATCGCCCATGGCGGCGAGAGCGGCAATCAGGTTCTCGTTGTCGAACTGGTGGGCATTGCCTTGGGTGACGACGCAGCGGCTGATCCCGAGCCAGCCCATCACCTGACGGTATTCCTCGGGTCCGGGGCAGCCTGCGGGGATTGCGGGGCCGTTGGGATCGGCGGGGTAGTCGGGCAAATAAAGGTGCAACTGCGTGTCGATGCTGCCTGCGGGCAGGTCGTGGCGGGGCGGTTGGCCTGTGTAACGGCGGAAGGTCATGCGGGCTCCTTCAGGCGGAATTCCTTGAGTGCATCGCGGTTGATCGAGATGCCGAGGCCTGGTGCGTTCGGGATTTGCACCATGCCGTTCCAGTGTTCGATCGGTGTGGTGAAGATCGCTTGCCGGAAGGGATTGGGCGTGCGGTCGAATTCGAGGATCGGGGCGATGGCGTCGCGGCGGGGTGGGTCGGGCAATTGCGCGGCCAGCCATTGCAGCGAGGCCGCAATTTGCACGCCCGTGCCCCAGACATGCGGCACGAGACGCACGCCATGGAGGGCGGCGAGATCGGCGACGCGGCGCATTTCGGTGAAGCCGCCGACGCCGCAAAGGTCGGGTTGGGCGATGTCGATGGCGCGGGTGGCGAGCGGTTCGGCGAAGCCGAAACGGCCATGCCATGTTTCGCCACCTGCAACGGGGATGGGCTGGCCTTCGCGGACGGCGCGATAGGCGCCGAGTTGTTCGGGGATCACGGGCTCTTCGAACCAGTCGATGCCGTAATCGGCGGCTTTCCGGCCCAAGCTGATGGCTTCGTTGATGTTATAGCCATGGTTGGCGTCGATCATCAGGCGTGCCTCTGGGCCGATGGCGTCGCGCACGGCGCGGATGACGGCGAGATCTTCGGTCACGCCGAAGCCGATCTTGATCTTCACGGCGTGGAAGCCTGCCGCGATATGGGCGGCGCATTCGCTGGCGTTATCGGAGACACGATCAACCCCGTCGCGCCGGAAACTGCCTGTGGCATAATGTGCTGGCGGCGGGTGAACCGCATCGACGCGCTCTCGAAAGCCACGTCGAGCGGATGATCGAGAACATGGGTGAGAACGCGTTCGATTTTCATTGGGCATCAGCCTTTGCGATGAGGGCGCGGAGGATTTCCTCCTCTTCGCCAGTCAGGTCCGAAAGGGGCGCGCGGACAGGGCCAGTGGCGTAGCCGCGCAGCCGCACCCCGGCTTTGATCGCCGATACGGCATAGCCTTTGCGGCGGGAGCGGAGGTCCATGAACGGATAGAAGAAGTCTTTCAGGATGTCTTCGCAGATGTCCCGTTCCCCTGCACGGAGGGCGCGGTAGAAATCCATCGCCAGTGCGGGGACGAAGTTGAACACGGCGGAGGAATAGGTGGTGAAGCCTGCGCCGAGGTAGGCTTCGGCGAAAAGTTCTGCCGTGGGCATGCCGCCGAGATAGGTGAGGCGCTCGCCCATGCGGGCAGAGATCTGGCGCACAAGCCCGATGTCGCCCGAGCCATCCTTGAAACCGATGAGGTTCGGGCACGCGTCGCAGAGCTTTTCCAGCGTGGCGGGCTGGAGGATCGCGTTATCGCGGTTGTAGACCATCACGCCGATCTTCACGGAATCGCACACGGCTTTCACATGGGCGAACATGCCTTCTTGCGGCGCGTCGATCAGGTAATGGGGCAGGAGGAGGATACCATCGGCGCCAGCCGCTTCGGCGGCTTGGGCGATTTCAACGGCCATGCGGGTGCCATAGCCGCAACCCGCGACGATGGGCGTGCCATTCGCGCCTTCTTTGGCGGCTTTGACGATGGCGGGGATTTCCGACGGGGCGAGGGAGAAGAATTCGCCTGTGCCGCCTGCCGCGAAGAGGACCGTCGCGCCGAAGCCCGTAAGCCAGTCGAGGTGGGCCTTGTAGGGGGCAGGTGCAAAGGCGCCGTCCGCGCCGAAGGGCGTGACCGGGAACGAGAGCAATCCTGCGCCGAGAGCGGCTTTGATTTCCTGCGGGTCCATCATGGGAGCATCCTTTGCTGAAGCGGTGTTGTGGGTGCTTTAGACGATGGAAGGCGAGTCGGTCAACAACTTGTCTGACAAGTTAGGCGGAGCGGTGGAGCATCCGGCGGTAGCGCTGCTGCGAGCCTTGGAGATGCGCGCGCATTGCGGCTCCGGCTGCTCCTGCATCCCGTGCGGCAATGGCTTCGGCGATCTGGCGATGTTCGGATTGGATCTGGCTGAGGTAGCCGTCTGCGATGAACTCTTGGCCTTGCGCGGCCAAGCGATCCCGCGGGATGGCATCGCGGCCAAACATGGTGAGGAATTGTGGAAAACGCGGATTGTTGGTGGCGCTCGCGATGGCAAGGTGGAAGGCGAGGTCGCTTTCAACGGTAGAGACCTGCGCGGCAGCGGCCTCTTCGAAGGCCTTGAGGGCCGAAAAAATCGCGTCTTCCTGTGCAGGTGAGCGCCTTTGTGCCGCTAGGCTGGCCGCTTCCACTTCAACGGCGGTGCGAAGCTCGAGGATTTCGAGGATGGAGGAGAGCTTTTCGGGGTCGATCCCTTCGAAGAGGGCGGAGCCAATCGGCTGCTGGCGAATAACGAAAACACCTGCGCCTTGGCGGGCTTCGACCATGCCGTCAGCGCGCAATTCGGCAATCGCTTCACGCACGACCGGGCGCGATACGCTGTGGAGGGCGGTGAGATTGGCTTCGGACGGGAGCTTCTGGCCGATGGCGAATTGACCCTGACCAATGGCCTCCCGCAGTGCCTGGGCAATCGGAGCAGAGAGATTTGGCTTCGGTTTCAGCATAAGAAGAGCCCTTGTGTATGGTGCTTAGTCATAGTCAGAGGCAAGGCTTGGGTAAAGCCTGTGTTGACATCTTGTCAGACAACTTGGAAAAGGTCGCCAAGCCATACGGAGGGCACGAGATGAAACGGCTTTTGATCACCGGTGCGGCAGGTGGGCTTGGCAAGGTTTCCCGCAAAGGGCTTCAGGGCCTTGCTGAAACAATTCGGCTTTCCGATGTCGTGCCGATTGCGGATGCAGAGGCAGGGATGGAGGTGGTGACGTGTGATCTGGCCGATGAAGCCGCGGTGATGGCCTTGGTCGAAGGGTGCGATGGCATCCTCCATCTGGGCGGTGTCGCGACCGAACAGCCGTTTCCAGCGATTTTGCGCGGCAATCTGATCGGGGTACATAACCTCTACGAGGCGGCGCGGGCGCATGGGGTGGGGCGGATTTTTCTGGCCTCGTCGAACCATGTGATCGGCTATTACGAGCAGACCGAGCACCTGAGCGGCAATGCCCCGCACAAGCCCGATGGCTGGTACGGCATTTCCAAGAGCTACGCCGAAGCCGTTGCCCTCATGTATTGGCACAAGTTCGGGATCGAGACGGCGATGGTGCGGATCGGCTCGTGTTTTCCGGAGCCTGTGGATCACCGGATGCTGGCGAGTTGGTTGGCACCGGAGGATTATCTGGCGCTTGTGCGGCGGGTGTTCAAGGCGCCGCGTTTGGGGTGCCCGGTGATCTGGGGCATGTCCGACAACGACGCGCGCTGGTGGGATAACGCCCATGTGGATTACCTCGGCTGGAGGCCGAAACGGAATTCGGCCGAGTTTGCCGAAAAGATCGCGGCGACCGTGCCGCGACCGGACAAAGATGCACCTGCTGCGCGGTGGCAGGGTGGGAATTTTACGGCTGAACCCGTGAAGAAGGAGAAGTGACATGAGCGACGGACGCCATCTGATTGCCGGTGAATGGGTTGATAACGCAGCGCATTTTCGCGCGAAACTCGTGCAGGGCGACGGCGCGACCTATCCAGAGGCTGGGCTGGAGGAGGTTGATCGTGCGCTAGAGGCAGCAGAAGCGGCTTTCGCGGCATATGGCCAGACCACACGGGAAGAGCGCGCGGCGTTTATCGAGCAGATCGCCGTGGAAATCGAAGCGCGGGGTGCGCGCCTTACGGAAACGGCGATGGCAGAAAGTGGCCTGCCACAGGCCCGCCTAGAGGGCGAGCGGGGGCGGACCACAGGGCAACTGAAGCTCTTCGCTTCGCATATCCGTGACGGGGCCTATCTGGATCGCCGCCATGACGCGGCTTTGCCGGATCGCCAGCCTTTGCCGCGCCCCGAGTTGCGGATGATGCAGATGCCGCTGGGGCCTGTGGCCGTGTTTGGTGCGTCGAACTTCCCGCTGGCGTTTTCGACGGCGGGTGGCGATACCGCATCGGCTTTGGCGGCGGGCTGCCCTGTGGTGGTGAAGGGCCATCCGGCGCATCCGGGCACCGGGCAGATCGTGGCGGAGGCCATTCTGGCGGCGATCGAGGCCTGCGGGATGCCGAAGGGTGTTTTCTCGCTTCTGCATGGGTCCACGAATACTCTGGGTGCGGCTGTGGTTGAGCATCCGCTCACACGCGCTGTGGGCTTTACCGGCTCTTTGGGGGCGGGGCGTGCCTTGTTTGATCTCTGCGCCAAGCGCCCGGAGCCGATCCCGTTCTTCGGCGAATTGGGCAGCGTGAACCCTGTGTTCCTGATGCCCGAAGCAATGCAGGTGC
>RFUP01000209.1 GCA_009922885.1 Paracoccaceae bacterium | reverse complement strand
GTGGGCCGCGATCTTCTTGGCCTTCCGCAGGATCTTCTCGGTTGCGCGCACCATGGCCGAACCGCCCACAGCAAGCGAACGCGAACCATAGGTACCCATGCCCATCGGCGCCTTCGAGGTGTCGCCGTGCACGACTTCCACCATCGACTCGTCGATGCCGAGCATCTCCGCGATCACCTGCGGGAAGGCCGTTTCATGGCCCTGACCATGTGAGTGCGAACCCGTCATCACCACGATGCCACCCGTTGCGTTCACACGCACCGTTGCGGATTCGTAGAGACCGGCACGCGCACCCAACTGCCCCACGAGGTTTGACGGTGCGATACCGCAGGCCTCGATGTAGCAGTTCACGCCCAAACCACGCAGCTTGCCCTTGGCTTCCGAGGCCTTACGGCGCTTGGCGAAACCGGAAAGGTCGGCCATCTCGATCAGGCGGTCCATCGTCGCGTCGTAGTTGCCCGTGTCATAGGCCACCGCAACGGGGGTCTGGTAGGGGAACTGGTCGGCTTTGATGAAGTTCTGGCGGCGGAGCGCGATCGGATCAACGCCCAACTCGCGTGCTGCCTGGTCGATCACACGCTCGATCTGGAAGGTTGCTTCCGGGCGGCCAGCGCCACGGTAGGCATCCACCGGAACCGTGTTCGTGAACACCGCTTTCACGTTCACGTAGATCACAGGCGTACGGTAGTTGCCTGCCATCAGCGTGCCGTGCAGCCACGTCGGAACCGACGGGGCGAAGGTCGAGAGATACGCGCCCATGTTCGCGTAGGTCTCGGTGCGGATCGCGGTGAAGTTGTTGTCCTTGTCGAGCGCCAGCTCGATCTTGGTCACGTGGTCACGGCCATGCGCGTCGGACATGAAGGCTTCCGAACGCGACGCGGTCCACTTCACCGGACGGTTGCAGGCCTTGGCGGCGAAGGTGCAGAAGGCTTCTTCGGCATAGTGGAAGATCTTCGTGCCAAAACCGCCACCCACATCGGGGGCCACAACGCGCAGCTTATGCTCCGGAATGCCCAGAACGAATGCGCCCATCAGAAGACGGATCACATGCGGGTTCTGCGAGGTGGTGTAGAGCGTGTAATCATCCGTCGCGCGGCTATAGTCGCCCACGCAAACGCGCGGCTCCATCGGGTTGGCCACGAGGCGGTTGTTCACCAGTTCCAAGGTGGTGACGTGCGCGGCGTTCTTGATCGCCTCGTCCACAGCCGCCTTGTTCTCTTCCACGAAACCCCAGTCATAGCAGAGGTTCGAGCCGATATCGTCATGCACCAGCGCCGAGCCATCCTTGACCGCCGCTTTCATGTCCACGACAGCGGGCAGTTCCTCGATATCAAGCTCGATGGCTTCCGCCGCGTCGCGCGCCTGCTCCAGCGTATCGGCCACGATCGCCGCGATGGGATCGCCCACGTGGCGCACTTTGCCTTGCGCCAGAACCGGGTGCCCCGGCTCCTTCATCGGCTGGCCGTGGCGGTCGGTCACTTGCCAGCCGCAGGGCAAACCGCCCACGCCAGCGAAGTCAGCGCCGGTGAAAATCCGCACCACGCCCGGCATGGCCGAAGCCGCTGTCGTGTCCACCTTGTTCAGCTTCCCGTGCGCCACGTCGGAGCGCAGGAAGTAGACATAGGCTTGCCCACGGATGTTGATGTCGTCGGTGTAATTCCCGGCTCCAGTCAGGAACCGCACGTCCTCGCGCCGTTTAATGCTGGCGCCAATGCCATGATCCTTCGGCATTCGATCCTCCCTTGGATTGATGCGTCAAGCGCACCCTCGTTTTCCGAAATCCTCGGCGCGGAGTTGCCCCCGCACCCCGATCACTCCGCCGCGATATTGGAAACGTCCTGCCCGGACGCTGCCATCACAGCCTTCACGATGTTGTGGTAGCCCGTGCAGCGGCAGATATTGCCTTCGAGATAGTGGCGCACTTCCGCTTCGGTGGGCTTCGGGTTCTCCTTGAGGAGCGCCGCCGCCGACATCACCATCCCCGGCGTGCAGAAACCGCACTGCAAGCCATGGTGATCCTGGAACGCCTGCTGGATCGCCGACAGCGAGCCATCGGCATTTGCCATGCCTTCCACAGTCTTCACATCCGCTCCATCGGCCTCGGCGGCGAGCATCGTGCAAGACTTCACGGCCTGACCGTTCACATGCACCACGCACGCGCCGCATTGCGACGTGTCACAGCCCACGTGGGTGCCGGTCAGGTTCAGCGTCTCGCGCAGGAAATTGACGAGCAGCGTGCGCCCTTCAACTTCACCAGAACGGCTTTTGCCGTTCACCGTCATCGTTACCTTCATCGGGTCTCCTCCCTCTAGAACACCGGCTCAGCCCGCGAAAACGCGCTTGAGCCATCCCTTCTTTTTCTCACCGTCCGCAGTTTCTTCGCCGTCAACAGCCTCTTGCGGGCCTTCCACGGTTTCCTGAAAACGGGTGAAAAACTCATCTGCCATCTTCTTGGCAAATCCGTCGATGATGCGGGAACCGAGCTGTGCGAGCTTGCCGCCCACATTGGCTTCCACATCGTAAATCAACTTGGTGCCGCCCTCGATATCCTCAAGCCGCACCTTCGCGCCGCCCTTGGCAAATCCGGCCGCACCACCCTTGCCTTCGCCCGAAAGCGTCAGGCCTTCACCTTCCACACGGTCCGAAAGTGTCACCGCGCCCTTGAAGGTCGCCTTCACCGGGCCAACCTTCTGCACAACCGTCGCCTCGAAGCCCTCATCGGCCGAGCCGGACATCTCGGTGCATCCCGGCACACATTCTTTCAAAACTTCCGGCGACAGAAGCGCTGCCCAAACCACATCACGCGGCGCAGCGATCTCTCGGGAATCACTCAACTGCATCTTTCTTCCCTTCTTCTTGGGTTCCTCGCCACGCTATGCCAGCAGAGAGGGATCGCCTATTAGACCAATGGCCTACGCCCAAGCACTCCACTCGCTCGCGGCCCCCCTGTCAACGCAATTCAGGCGCGTTGAACGACACGCCGTATCTTGCGAAAATCGCAGCCATCCGCCCGTCGGCGATCGCCGCGCCCAGCGCATCGTCCACCGCATAGGCCACATCTTTCCACGCGAAATGCACAGCCACCCCAAGCGTCCACTTGCCCACGGCAAATCCCGGCAAAGGCGGCGTATGCACCTTCAGCCCCGGCACAAGCCCCGCTTCCAACTCGCCCTTCGGCCCCATCGCCGCCTTCACCTCGCCCCGCGCCAAGGCCGCCATGGCCTGCGTGGTCGATTTCAAGCGCTGCACATTTCCCGAAAGCTGCCCCCCCGGAAAGGACGACAGATAGAAGTCCGCAATCGAGTCGTTTTCCACCGCCACCGTATCGAAGCGGAAATAGGCCGGCGTCGGTCCCCCATCGGGATAAAGATCCGCACGGTAGGCAATCGCCACCTCTTCCACGTGGTAAAGACCCGTGAACGTCACCTGCTCCACCCGACAGGTAAAATTGCTGTCATAAGGCACATGCAGCATCACATTCGCCACATGCCCCGACACAACCGGCCCCTTCCAGACCCAGTTTCGCAAATCCGCCTCCAGCGTCTCGCCGGGTGTCACCAGTTGGAACTTCGCCGTCACGCCAAGGCTCTCGGCGATCATCTCGCCAATCTCAACATCAATGCCTTTCGCGCGCCCGCCCTCCTCGAAAGACCAAGGGGCGAAATCCTCGTAGAGGGCAAATTCGATAAAGCCGCGCTCGAGGATGGTATCGAGGTCAACCCCCACCTCCTCGCGCGCGGTGTTCTGCGGCTTGGTTTGCGGCACATAGTCGGCACAGCGCGTTTCCGCATGGAGAGGCCCCGCGCAAAGCGCCAAAACCAATCCTGCTGCACGCCATGCCTCCATGTTCAGTGCGCCGCCGACAATCCGATGGTCAACTGCTCGGAGGCCGCCACCTTGTCCGGTGCGTCGCCCGTCAGAAGCAACATTGCACGGCGCACGGCCGAATCCGAAACCGGTGCGCCCGAAGCGGTCGCCACCTCGGCGGAAATCGCCTTCAGCTCTTCCACGATCGCAGGCACGTCACCATTACCTGCCGCCAGTTCATCCCGGATCGCTTTCAGGCGGTCCGAATGGGCATCGAGCGCCCCGTCTTCAGGCCGCGTCTCGATATAGGTGCGAATGGCCCAAGCCGCCTTCTGCCCCAAAAGCTCGCCAAAAGCCGGCATCTTGGTGATCCCGTTCTGGGTATAGCCGCTCTGGAAACGCTCGACAAACCACTCGTCGCCGTAATCCGATGCCTCAAGATAGCGCAGGTCAGGCGCCAAGCCGCCCGAAACCACGCCCAGGCCATGGCAACGTGCACAATTCTGGTTATAGCCCGAGTCGCCGATCATCAGCGCCTTGGCCCAAACCTCTTCCCCCATCGAGCGATAGGGATTCTCGTTCAGCCATTCCTCACCCACATCCGGCAAAACATCGGTGTTCACCGGCTGCGGGGCCACGTCTCCATGGGCAAAAGCCAAAGTCGCGGTCAGGCAAAGCCCGAAAGCGGCAATCATTCTGGTGCGAGCGGTCATAATCAGTCTCCTCCTGCTCAGGCGCACTCCCCGAATACGCACCCGAACTCCTCCGCACTATTCGACCTTGGTCCCGCCATAAGGGGAATTCCGACTTTGGTCGCATTTGCACCATCGGCTTCCTGCCGCCCTAATGGTCAAGCCGAACAGGGAGGAGTT
>RFUP01000208.1 GCA_009922885.1 Paracoccaceae bacterium | reverse complement strand
CTCATAGCCTTTTTGGAACCCATTATCAGCGTCATCACCAAACTTCTTAGCGGCTACTGCATCTGATGGTAGTAACCTTAGTCCGACAGAAGCACCATTATTCGGCCCACCAGAAACTGTTCTCTGATCTGCGGTCGCACCTTTATACAGTTCAGAATAATCGACCGTTCCTAAACCAAAAGTCATCTCTTGATTACGCCCACCCATGGAGACATCGACAAACACATGCGGATGCGCCGACAGCGGCGTTGCGGCACAAAGGCAAAGGGCGGTGCAAGCAGCTCGAAAATCCATCATGGCTTTTCTTACTCCGCCGTTTTCATCCCGCAAAGCCCCTGCTCGCGGGCCGCGCAGCTTCCCGCCTAAATCCTACTCCGCCGAATGCTCCGCCAGCCCGCGGCGCGCGCGCAGCGGCGTCACGATCCCCGGCGGCGGCGTATCGTTTTCACTGAAAAGCTCGGGCAGCAACCGTTCCAGATCCGCCCGCAACCGCGTGATATCGCGCTGGGATTGTTCCTCTGCCAGATCAAGCTCCAGCGCATGGGCCTTCAAGTCTTCCACCACCGCCCGCGCGTCGTTCAGCCGTTCCGAGAAGGTTTCGATCTCCTCGTGCCGCTGCCGCAAGAAGAGCCGCGCCCGCGACACTTTCTCTTCCGAATAAACCCGCGCCAGATCGCGCGAGGCAAAGCTCATCCGCGCCGCGATTTCCAGAAGCTCCGGCTCCAGACTGTCCAGATCGGGATGACGGCGCAGGAAAGCCAATCGCTCCTTCACCGCGTCAAATTCCGACACCAAGCGGAACGCCGTCGCACGATCCGCCGCATGGGCAATGTGATAGGCCCGCGTCACGTCCCGCATATTCAAATCGAATGTCCGGTGTGACTGCTCCAGTGCCAGCATGCGCGCATTGGCCGGAAGAAAGAACATCAGCCCGACCAGCAGTACCGCAAGCCCGATTTCCGCCCACATGCCCGCCGCAGGCACCGCCGCGCCATCCAACACCAGCCCGAGTTCCGGCCAGCTCCAAATCCCGGCAACCGCCCCGAGGCAATGCACAGACACCCCGACCGCCAGCGCAATCATCAGCCCGAGCGAAACCCGATGCCCCAAACCCAAAAACAATCGAAACACATGCGCCATGGCCGTCGTTCCCCCCAGAACCGACAGATACTTTCGGATATATATTTAGACTGACCAGATAGTTTCACCCAAGGGAAAAATTCATTGCAAGTCACTGAAAGATCTAAACTGTTTCTCTATAAGAAACAGTTTCATGCTTTCTTCGATTTTCGACTCAAAATCCCAACGATCAGCGAAAGCAATATGCAGCCCGTGAACAGGTAAAGCCCCCAAGCGGGCTCCACATGCCCCAACCCGATCCCTTTGGCCAAGGTAATATAGATCGCGATCAAGAAAATATCCGCCATCGCGAGCTTCCCCAAAATGCCCAAAACCGGCACGGCCCGCGCATCCAGCCAGCCCACATGCACCAAGGCCAGCCCGAGGGTTTTCAAGAGCGGCGCAAAGATCGCGAAGAAGGTCACCACCAGCGCCAACACCACATCGCTCTGCCAAAGCGATTGCAGCCCCGTCACCACGCTGATTTCCGACAGCCCGAAAATCGGCAACAAGCCTGCCCGCATTAAGGGCGCGAACCACGAAACCGGGAACAGCACCAAGAGCGCAAGGTTGACCCAGCGCAGCACCGCTCAGAGGCCCCGCATCAGGTCGGTGATCATCACGATTCCGCGCACGAGGATCAGCATCGGATCGATGTTCAAAAGCCGCAGAACACCCACCGCGTCGAAGAGGATCAGAAAGACTGCCGCCGTGGTGAGGTTGTTATTGCGAAAGGCCCGCCGCGTTTCCGCATCCATCACCTCGCCCCGCCGCCGCGCCGCATAGAGCGGCCAACCTGTCACCAGCAGCACCGTGCCCTGAAGCAGCAGAAACAGCGAGAAAGAGAGCCAAAGCGGAATGGTTTCAATCATCTCAAGGCCTTTTTTCCCACGCTAGAAGCTGGGCGCGCCCCTTACAAGCGGCTTAACGCAGGGTCTCGATCGGTCCTTCGGGGCGCCCATGGATAAACTGGTCAACGTAAGCGTCCCCGCTCTCGTCCAACTGCCCCACCGGCCCCACCCAGCGGATCTTCCCGCCGTGCAGCATCGCCACCTGGTCAGCAATCGCGCGCACCGAGGTCATGTCATGCGTGATGGTCATCGCGGTCGCACCCATCTCGGTCACGATCTCGCGGATCAGGTCGTTGATGACCCCCGACATGATCGGATCGAGCCCCGTCGTCGGCTCGTCGAAGAAAATGATCTCCGGCTCCGCCGCAATGGCCCGCGCCAGAGAAACCCGCTTCTGCATGCCCCCTGAAAGCTCCGCCGGAAACTTCTCCGCCACATCCGGCGAAAGCCCCACGCGGCGCAGTTTCTCTATGGCGATCTCGCGCGCTTCCGCCTTCGGGCGCTTCAATGCCCCACGCATCAGCCGGAATGCCACGTTCTGCCATACAGGCAGCGAGTCAAAAAGCGCCCCGCCCTGAAACAGCATCCCGAACCGCGCCAGAAACGCATCACGGTCGCCATCCTGCACCGGCACATCATCCACAGTGATCGTGCCGCTGTCTGGCGTCACCAGCCCCAGCACGCATTTCAACAGCACGGATTTCCCCGTCCCCGAACCGCCAATGATCACGCAAGACGTGCCCGTCGGCACCTCAAGGTTCACCCCCCGAAGCACATGGTTTGGCCCGAAGGCCTTATGAACATCCGTGAGCGTAATCATGCCGAAAAGAATAGCTCCGTCAGAATGTAATTCGCCGCGAGGATCAGCACACTTGCCGCCACCACCGCCGATTTCGTCGCGCGTCCAACGCCCTGCGCCCCGCGCCCCGATTGCATCCCGTGATAGCAGCCCATCAAAGCCACGAGGAAGCCAAAGACCGCCCCCTTCACGAGGCCCGATGCCACGTCCCATGTCTCCAGAAAGTCCACGGTGTTGCGCAGATAGGTCGCGGAATTGAAATCAAGCCGCGTCACCCCCACGATCCAGCCGCCCAAGATCCCGATGGAATCCCCCACCGCCACCAGAACCGGCACCGCCAGCGTCGCCGCCAGAACCCGCGGCAGGGTCAGGTATTTCATCGGGTTCGTCGAAAGCGTTACCAAGGCGTCGATCTGCTCGGTCACCTTCATCGTGCCGATTTCCGCAGCAATCGACGAGGCCACCCGCGCCGCCACCATCAACCCGCCCAGCACAGGCCCCAGCTCGCGCACCATGCCGATGGCCACGATCGAAGGCACCACGGCTTCGGCATTAAACCGTGCCCCCCCCGCATAGATCTGCAAGGCCAATGCGCCGCCTGTAAAGAGTGCCGTCAACCCGACCACGGGCAACGAAAGCCAACCGATCTGCACCAATGCCTGCAAGAATTCCCGCGTGTAGAACGGCGGGCGCGCGAGATGGCTCACCGTCTCGCCCGCGAAGATCGCAATCCGGCCAATATTTGCCAAACTGCCCAGAACCGCAGCCCCCAGACGCGCCAGCACCCCGATCATATCCCGCCCTCGTAGCGCCGCTCGTATCGCGCCCCGAGCGAAGTCAGGATCTCATAGCCTATGGTGCCCGCATTCGCTGCCAGATGATCGGCGCGCTGGTGCCTGTTCAAAATATCCAGCGCCGGAGGCACCTCTGCCAGATCCGTCACATCCACCGTGATCAGATCCATGGAAATCCGCCCCACAACTGGGCAGGCGCGCTCCCCGGCGAAAAGCAAGGTCTTCGCCCCCATCGCGCGGTGCAACCCGTCCGCGTAGCCCGCCGCCACTGTCGCGATCCGCGAGGGTCGCTTGGCCGTCCATGTGTTGGAATAGCCCACAGTCTCGCCCACGGCCACATCGCGCACTTGGATCACTGGCAGTGCCAGCTGCACCGCAGCTTGGCCTTCGGTGAAAGGGTCCGCGCCATGAAGGCCAATCCCCGGCCGCGTGAAATCGAAGTGGTAATCGCGCCCCAAGAGGATCCCGCCTGTCGCCGAAAGCGAGCGCGGCACATCAACCCCCGCCGTCATCTCCTTGAATACCTTGAGCTGACGCGCGTTCATCACATGGCCCGGATCATCCGCACAAGCGAGGTGCGACATCACAAACCGCGGCTTCGGCATCTCGATCTGCCGCAAACCTGCCCAATCCGCAGGCTCAAGCCCCAAACGGTTCATGCCGGTATCGAGCTGGATCGCGAAGGGATGGTCCGGCAAGGCCTCCAGATGCCGGAGCACCTGATCGAGCGAGTTGAGCACAGGCGTCAGCGACGCGGAAGCAATGCGCCGCCCGTCTCCCTCCATATGCCCGCCCAGCACATTGATCTCCGGCCCCTCGCCCAAGGCCGCACGCAGCGCCACGCCCTCTTCGGCCAAAGCCACGAAAAACCGCCGCGCGCCCTTCAGGGCCAAGGCACGTGCCACCGGCCCCGCGCCACAGCCGTAAGCATCCGCCTTGACCACCGCTGCAGTCTCGCAGTTGGTCATGGCATCCAGTGCGGCCCAATTGGCCGCCATTGCGGAAAGATCGACGGTGAGAACAGGTGCAGTCATGATGGCGCGTTCATGCCAGAGGGGGCGGTAAGGTCAAGAAAAAAGGGCGTAGCCCCTATTTCTCTTTCTCAAATATCCCCGCCGGAGGC